>JUNU01000065.1 GCA_001067655.1 Neisseria lactamica | reverse complement strand
TACTGTCTGCGGCTTCGTCGCCTTGTCCTGATTTAAAGTTAATCCACTATAAAACTCTTTAGAATCATAAATAAAGGCTTGAAGAGGATTTTCAGACGACCTGAACGACGGTTTTACCCCTATTTACCCTGTTTATTGACAAGGCTCCAATGAGAAAAGTTCTTTGATAAGCGCTTTAGACGTATAAATCTACAAAATATGATGTAATACTGTTTCTCACCCATTTAGAGTAAGTGTATAGATTATGGGTAACTCTTTTGCTGTATTGTCCTTGTTATTTAGAAAAAACAATAATGATACGGTAAGTTTTATTATGCATAGTGGATTAAATTTAAATCAGGACAAGGCGACAAAGCCGCAGACAGTACAGATA
>JUNU01000064.1 GCA_001067655.1 Neisseria lactamica | reverse complement strand
ACTGTCTGCGGCTTCGTCGCCTTGTCCTGATTTAAATTTAATCCACTATAAATTCAAGAAATTAAATGATATTTAATAGAAAAAAGCCGTCTAAAACCGCTACCGTCGGTTTTCAGACGACCTTTTGTTTATTCGGATGCGCCGGCTGCTTTTTCTTTTTGTCGGGTGAACACATCACCCTTTCTGTAAGCATTGCGCTTTCCGTGCAAACTGTAATACTCGACAAGCTGTCCGTTTCTCCGCACGAAATATCCGCGGTCTTTTTCATATTTCGGACAATGCGTGTACCAAGAATCATCGCCTTCGCTGCAATAGCTCAAATACAGTTTGCCGCGTTTGACATAGCCTTTTACCTTGCCGCTGCCACCTGGACCATTTGAACGGCCTTCATTCCACTCTCCGGAAATAATGTATTTCGGTGATTGTTTAATATTAAAATATTTACCGTAGACACCATCTTCCAGTTCTTGCTCATACCCCCAATTTCCAGAAAAATCAGCGGCTAATGCTTGACCTGCAAACCATAATGCACACGCTGCAAGAATATATTTCTTCATTTTAGCCTCATCGTTTAATCAATAATAAACAGATGGCATTTTATGACGAAGCAGAATATGTGTCTATCACAAAAGGTCGTCTGAAATGACAGTTTCAGACGACCTTTTTTTATCTCATTACAATAACTTGCATTATCGTTTCAGACGGCCTCAATCCAAAATCTTGCCGACGATTTCGCCCACGTCTTTCGACAAGCCTTCCTGCGCCCGAATGCGCTGCAATTCTTGTTTCACCAAGTTTTTGCGGTGCGGCTCGAGTTTGTCGCAGAGGTTGAACGCCTGCACCAGGCGGGCGGCGACCTGCGGGTTGAAGCGGTCGATTTCGATGACTTTGTCGGCGATGAAGCGGTAGCCGCTGCCGTCTTCTGCATGGAAATGCGGGACGTTGCGGCTGAAGCTGCCGATGAGCGAGCGGGCTTTGTTGGGGTTTTCGAGGCTGAATTTCGGATGCTGCAAGGCGGTTTGAACCTGTTGCAGGGTGTCGCTGCGGCGGCTTAAGCCGACGAGGGCGAAATATTTGTCCATCACCAGTGCGTCGTCTGAAAACTTGTCGGCAAACTGCGCCAGCAGACGGTTGCGCGTATCGCTTTCGTTGCCGTTGACGGCGGACAGGATGCCCCATTCGTGGGTCATGTTTTGTGCCATTTCGCCGTATTTCTCGGCAACGGTTTCGATGTGCGCGGGGTCGGCGCGCAGGACGAAGGCGCGGCAGACGTTGCGCAGCGTGCGCCAGCCGGCGGTTTCGGGGCTGTATTCGTAGCTTTGGTGTTCCTGCTTCGCCGCCTGACGGTTCAATTCGTGCCATTTCGGCAGGAAACGGACGGCAAGCGTATCCAACAAGGCTTCGCGTGCCTGATGGTAGCGCAGCGGGTCGATGTTTTCCGCGCCGTCCCACAGTTCGGCTTCGGACGGCACACCCAAAAGCAGGGCTTTGAAGGCGTTGTCCGAGAGGTCGTCTGAAATGACTTTTTCGACGGCGGCAAGCAGTTTTTCGTGTTTCGGCAACTCGACGCCGTCTGAAAGCGCGGCAAGGTTGGCGGCGACGGCGCGGCGGTAGAGCGTTTGGGCGGCTTCCCAGCGCGTGAAGGCGTCGCTGTCGTGGGCAAGCAGGAGCAGCAGATCGTCGTCGCTGTACGGATAGTTCAGATGCACCGGCGCGCTGAACCCGCGCAGCAGCGAGGGAACGACGGCTTCGGTCACGCCTTCGAGCGGGAAGGTCTGTTCGGCTTCGGTCAGCAGCAATACGGCTTCGGTCGCGCGTTTGCCCTGATAATCAAATGCTACCGCTTCGCCGTTGCGGTTCAGCAGCCCGATTTTGACGGGAATCATCATCGGCTGCTTGTCCGCCATATCGGGAGTGGGCGGCACGGTTTGTTTAATGGTTAACTCAAAAACATTGTTTTTCAGACGACCTTCCGCTTCCAAAACGGGCGTACCCGCCTGGCTGTACCACAAGGCGAATTGGTCGAGATTGATGCCGTTCGCGTCCGCCATCGCCGCGCGGAAATCGTCGCAGGTCACGGCCTGTCCGTCGTGGCGTTGGAAATAGAGCTTCATGCCTTTCTGGAAGCCTTCTTCGCCGAGCAGGGTGTGGTACATCCGCACCACTTCCGCGCCTTTTTCATAAACGGTCATGGTGTAAAAATTGTTCATCTCCTCATAGCTGGCGGGGCGCACCGGATGCGCGGTCGGGCCTGCGTCTTCGGGGAACTGGTGCTGGCGCAGCAGGCGGATGTTTTCGATGCGGCGCACGGCGCGGCTGGCGCGGTCGCCGGAAAACTCTTGGTCGCGGAACACGGTCAGCCCTTCCTTCAGCGAAAGCTGGAACCAGTCGCGGCAGGTAACGCGGTTGCCCGTCCAGTTGTGGAAATATTCGTGTCCGACCACAGATTCGATGCCTTCGAAATCGGTATCGGTGGCGGTGCGGCTGTCGGCAAGGACGAACTTGGTGTTAAAAATGTTCAAACCCTTGTTTTCCATTGCGCCCATATTGAAATCGCCCACGGCGACGACCATGAAAATATCCAAGTCGTATTCCAAGCCGAAGCGCGTTTCGTCCCACTTCATCGCGTTTTTCAAGGATTCTACGGCAAAGCCGACTTTGGGTTTGTCCGCTTCGGTGGTGTAAAACTCAATTTTGACGTTTCTGCCGCTCATGGTGGTGAAATAGTCTTCCGTTACCGCCAAATCGCCCGCGACCAAAGCAAACAGATAGCTCGGCTTGGCAAACGGGTCTTCCCATTTCACCCAATGGCGGTCGTCTGAAAACTCGCCACCGTCGATTTTGTTGCCGTTGGAGAGCAAAACGGGATAGCGTTTTTTGTCCGCAACGATGGTGGTCGTGAACTTGGACATCACATCCGGACGGTCGATGTAGAACGTGATTTTGCGGAAGCCCTCCGGCTCGCATTGGGTAAACAGATTACCGCCGGAAGCATACAGCCCCATCAGCGATTTGTTTTCCGCCGGCAGGATTTCGGTTTCCACTTCGACGGTGAAGCGTTCGGACGGCACGCCCGCAATCGTCAGCGTCTCGCCTTCCAACACATAATACGCCGCCACCCCGTTGATTTTGACGGACAAGAGTTTCGCCGAACCGTCCAACACCAGCGGCTCCCCCACCCTCTGCGGCTCAACCGTCAAACGGGATTTCACGACGGTTTGCGGTTCGGCAATGTCAAAATGCAGGTCGGTTTCGAGAATGCGGTAGGCAGGCGTTTGGTAATCTTTCAGATAATGGACGGTTTTGCTCATGGTTTTGCTTTCGGATATTCGGATAAGAAATAAATCAAAGAATTGGAAAGACGGGCAGTGGATCAGCTTGTATCGGAAGGCATGAATTGCCTTGTCCGCTTACTGTTATCCACTATTGGGTCGTCTGAAAATGCAATATTAACAAAATAACAAACTTCGCACCCATCATCCCACAAAAATACCTTTTATCCAATATTTCATGCCACAAAGTCAGGTGCCGCCCCGTCTTTCATTTACGCTGTTAGAATACCCCCTTCGACAATGAACGGCTGAACCTTTACCGACATTCCCGTTCCAATCCGTCAGGTTTTGATTATCTTCAAGGTGTAATAAATATGTCTTCCAAACCTTTGCTCCTTTTGTGTTCCACATTGACTGCCTTGTTATGCGCATGCAGCGCGGGCGACGAAAAGGCAGAAGCAAGCGCATCCGGAGCTTCAAATGCGTCGGCAGCCGCAGCCTCCCAAGCCCCGGCACAAACCGCCGCTTCAGAAGCAGCATCAGCCTCCGCGCCTTCCGCCACACAAAATCTGACCGCTTTAGAACAGGCAAAATGGCAAACCTACCGCTGCAAAGACAACGGCAGCGTAACAGTCCGCTATTTCAAAACAGAGGACGGTGCCGCGGCGCAAGTGCGCTTTAAAGGCGCTGAATTTGTCGCACCTTTCAGCCCCGAAATGAGCAACGAAGATTTGAACGCCTTTAGCGACGGTCAATACACTTGGACAATCGGCAACTTTACGGAAACCGATTTCTACAAGGAAGACGGCGGTTTTCTGGTTCATCACGAATCCTCGGAAGAAATGCCTGACAACATGACGGACAACCTACTGCTGCAGGAATGCGCCCCGTCCCAATAGCATTGCCGTTTTAGAGAAAACCATCTACCCAATTTCTTCCCAATACACGCCATAGAAACCAAAAGGTCGTCTGAAAACCTCAAATCGAGATTTTCAGACGACCTTTTCTTTCGCCTATTTAGAACGTGTGTTTCAACGTAGCAGTCAGGCTGCGCGGCGTGCCGTAAACGTGGATATCGGGCATAGTGCGGTAGCGTTTGTTGAACACGTTTTCAAAGTCCAAACCGATTTGGGTGGATTTGCCGATTTTGTAATGCGCGGTCAAGTCCAGCGTGGCGTATGGGCGTTGGGTCAATGCAGCGGCGGCAGCCGGGTTGATATCTGCGGGATATTCGTCCAGCGTATGGCTGCGGCTTTGCCAGTTGACGTTTGCGCCTAAGTTCAAACGGTCGGTTACGTCGTACGCCGTGAAGAGTTTGAACAAATGAACGGGATAAGACGGATGCAGTTGCTTGCCTTCGCTGTCTTTGATTTTGGAACGCGCATAGGAAGCATTAAGCAGCCATCTGTCGCTCAAGCGTCCGCCGACGGCGAGCTCCCAGCCCTTAGTCGTCGTTTTATCAGCAGAGCGGTAGTATTCTTCACCGTTCGGCAATCTACCCGCATAAACGCCCAAATGGTCGCGTTTGTTCATAAAGACGGACGCAGAAGCATTCAGACGACCGTCAAACCATGAGCCTTTCAAACCGGTCTCGTAGGTTTTGCCGCGTTGCGGTTCGAGCGATGCGCCGTCTTTAGTCAGGTAACGCACTTGCGGACGGAAGATGGTGGTGTACGACGCGTAGGCGGTTAAGTTTTCACCAATATCGAGGGTTGTACCCAGATAAGGAATGAAAACTTTTTGTTTGTGGCTGCTGTAAGCAAATTTGTTGCGGTTGGTGCTGTAACGGTACCGCCAATCCACAAAACGTGCGCCACCGATCAGGGCGAATCGGTCAGTCAGTTTAAAACGGGTCGAGCCGTAAACCGACAGGTTTTTCATATTGGTAAAACCGTCGCGCAAATACGGCATATCGGGCTGTGCAACATTGCCGTCAAATTGGCGCAAATCAGGAATAATCGATTCGCCTTCCTGATAGAAAGACAGGTTTTCTCGGTTGCCCTGATAGCTGATACCTGCATTAAATTCATGCGAACGACCCAACGCCGGATAATCGCCGTCCAAAGTCAGGGAGAAATCTTGATCGCGGTATTTGCTGCGGTCGCGGTCTGAAGTGAAAAGCGCAGAGTAGTCGGGATTGATTTCAAATGTCCCGGCGATGCCTGAAACAATATCGCTTTTACCTGTCAGATAGCTGTAATCGCCCGTCAGCTTCCAGCCGTTGGCAAACTCATGGCTTAGGGAAGTGAATACTTCGGCGCTGTTGTCTTTACCGTATGCCCAGCGTGCAGACGAGTTGTTGCGCGGCGAAGATTCAAACGGCTTGAATCCGTCGTTGCGGTTTCCTGCCACAGTCAGATAGCTGAAACGCGAGCTGCCATTATTGCGGAAACGATGCAGCTCTGTACCGACGCGCCATTGGGTTTGCGGCGTGAGGTCGTAAGACAGAATGCCGTAGAAAGTGTGATTGTGACGCGAAGTGTTCGGCAGGTAATCGCCGCCGTGGTCGCTGACCAAAATGGAGCGTCCGCGCAAGGTATTGTCTGCATTTAAAGGATGATTGGCATCAAGGACAAAGCGGTAGTGGTTCCAAGAACCGACACCGGCTTCCACGCTGACGGCAGGTTTGGCAGTCGGTTTTTTGCGTTCCAAAGCGACCGTACCGCCCGGTTCGCCCATACCGCCGTTAGACAAGCCGCTTGCGCCGCGCACGACGACGACTTGTTCGTACAATGTACTGTCCAGATTATTGGTACCGCGACGGATGGCTTTACCGTCGTAAAGGAACTTGGGCGCGCCGTCCACGGAAATGCTGTCAATCGCCTGACTGCGCGAAATAAACTGGCTGTGACCGGATACGTTGTTGCCCATTTTGCTGTGGAACACGCCCGGCGTTTGTTTCAACACGTCCTGCAAGGTATCCAAACCTTGGTCGTCCATTTGTTTTTCGGTAACGACAGACAAAGACTGCGGCGTTTCGCGCTGAGTCAGGCGGATGCCTGTCGCAGCGGAGGAAGCGGGAATGGTGTAGTTGGAGGTTGTCTGTTTGCCGACGCCCTTTACTTGTACGGTAGGCAAATCAACCTGCTCAACCCCATCCCCTGCCCCAAAGGAATAGGCGGATAAAAGTGCCGCAGCAACGGCAACCGGCAAGCGCGCCGGACGAAATTTAGATAATGGCATGGTGTCTCCTAATTATATTAGCCGCCCGAATGACACGGAGTTCAAAGCCTCCTTACACAATTCGGCAGCAAATGGCTCTTTTGTGCCGTAAAATAAGAACTTCTATCAATTTTTCGTAATAAGATGAAATAAAGCGGTCGGAGTATATTGAACAGTCGAAAAAGAATCAAATAATTTACATCTTATCCAATACGTCATTTCCATCTGTATTGATTCCTGTCTTTCATTTTTTATCAAACAAATCCGATAGCCGCAAAAAAGGTCGTCTGAAAATTTTCAGACGACCTTTTTCAATCATATAAGGATTTAGAAGAGTGATATTTGCGTATTAGGTTGGCGTTTAATTCTTCACTATTACCCTACTCTATCCCCGCCCATTTGTGCGTCTGCACGCTCAACTGCCAATGCACGGACGCGTCGGGGCGGCTGTTTAAGATACCGATTTGGCGGATGGTGTCGTAGATGTTCATCACGCCGTTTTGTTCGCAGGGCGAAAGGTAGTAATGGCGCGCGCGGATTTTGCGTTCCATGTTTTCGCAGAACGCAACGACATCGCCGTCCGCCACGATGCGTACTTCGTCGGCCTCGGCGATGCAGTTGATTTCATATTTGTCGGCGTAGCAGGCTTTGGGGCTGGTGGCGACGTAGTCGATTTGCGGCGGCGCAGGCTTGAGTCCGTTGGTTTCGATACAGAGGAAATAGCCTTCGGCCTTGAGCGCGTCCAGCAGCGTATCGAGATGCGGCTGTATGGTCGGTTCGCCACCGGTGATGATGATATTGCGCGCGGTGTAGGTTTTCAGACGGCCTAAGATGTCGGACAGGCTCATCATGCCGAATTTCAAATAATCGGTATCACACCAGCCGCACGCCAGATTGCATTTGCCCAAACGGACGAAAACGGCAGGCATACCCGTATTCCAGCCCTCGCCTTGCAGGCTCTTGAAAATTTCGACGATGCGGTATTGCGGATTTTCGGGGGCGACGCTGATTTTTTTCATACCGCCAACACCGCCGCCGCTGCCAACATCGCGGGCAGACCTTGTTTGACGAGTATGCCTTTGTTGCCGGAAGAGAACGCGCCCCATGCGGCGGCAATCAACACGAAGCCGAGAAACAGAATCGTCGCGCCGTAAACGGCGTTGTCCGGCGCGGCAAACCGCGACCACACCAGCCCGATGCCGAGAAAGCCGTTATACAACCCTTGGTTGCTGAACAGGGTCTGCACGCGCTTTTGTTCCATAAATTCATAAGGCAGCTTGAACATTTCCGCCGCTTTTTCGCTGGGAATTTGCGTCATTTCAAGCCAGGCGATGTAGAAATGTTCGGCGGCGACGAGGAGAACTAGGAGGGTGGGAAGGAGTTTCATGGGTGTTCCTTTTAATGGGTGTATTTGATATGGAAGGTCGTCTGAAAAAACGGGGGGAATCCTTACTGGAAAAAAACCGTTTTAAAGCAGATTCAAATAAGGACGCCCCACACCGTCATTCCCGCTCAGACGGGAATGACGCGGTTGAGCATGCCTTATTTGAATTTACTATATTGATACGTTCAAGATATTCCCTACTCCCCTTCATACTCCGCACACGATGTCGGCGTTTCCCACAATTTCACGCTGCACACTTTCAGCCCCGCGTTTTGCAAACGGTCATACATTTCGACCGACATGTTTTCAGCAGTGGTGCGGCAGGGCAGGCACAGGGTTTTCATGTTCCAGCCCTCCAAGAGCGCGGCGATTTGGCATTCGCGGTCGTTGCCGCCGTGGTAGATAAACGCGTGGTCGAAGGGGTCGGTAATGTGTTGTTTCACAATGGCTTTGAGGTCGGTGAAATCCATCACCATACCGTCTTTCGGCCCGCCCCTGACGGGGTCGTCTGAAACGGTGATTTCGAGTTTGTAGGTATGCCCGTGCAGGTTTTGGCATTTGCCGTCATGCCCGTCGAGCATGTGTGAAGAGTCGAAGGTGAATATCTTGGTAATTTTCATGATGGGTACTTTAAATCGGTAAATAGCCCTGAAAGCCCATTTCGGCAGGCTTGCCGTGCGGATTCGGGGTCAGGCGGATGGTGTGATTGCCGATGCGGTCGAGCCGGAGCAGGTTGTCCACGTCTTTTAAGTTATCTTTATGCCGCTGGACATGGTCGGTCAACAGGGTTTGCAGGGCTTTTTGTTTGGCTTCGGCAGGCGTGGCGGCAACGAACAGTCCGAAAGCGTGCGCCTCGGCAAGCTGCCCCGCGCGATAACCGCCGACATTGACGAAATACAGGTTCAGAGCGTTTTCAGACGACCCCTGCGGCTCGGCGTGGTCGAATACATCGACATCGTAACCGTCCGCCCATTCGATAATCTGCCAGCCGTCGATGTGGATTTTGTCCGCATCGCCGAACCATGCGGCTTTGAGCACGGGGATGGCTTCGCGGTAATCGTCGCACACGGCAAATTGGATGTCGTGCACTTCGATATTGGAACGGCCTGCGTTACCGCCGAGATAGAACATATAAAGTTTGGGCATCTTCGTCCTGATATATTTTTGAAACTTGGGCACCGGCTGTCCTCTGCCTGCTCACCCGCCCAATTTCCGGCTCAAACTTTCCGCATATTCCTCGCGTTCGGCACGGCTGGTTTCGGGGAGGTGGGTGTTGAGGGACGACCATTTCCACCTGCTGCGCGCTTTGTTGAGTTCGGACGGGAGTTTGTCCGGCGTCCAGGGCGCTTTGCGGCTGTGCAACTCGACTTGCGATTGTGCCGCGTGGCCGCGCGTTTGCAGGATGTGGAGCAAATCGAGGGCGCGGGCGGCGAGCAGGGTCAGGGTTTCGGGGTCGGTGTGCAGGGTTTGGCGGCCGCTGAGCTTGTCGGAAATGGTGCGGGTATTGGGCAGGATGCCACCCAGAAAGCCGCCGATTGCCGTCCCCAATCCGAGCGAACCGCCGAGTGTGGCGATATCCAATCCCAAGCCGATGAGCGCGCCGGTTGCCGCGCCCGTGCCGGTACGGATGCCGTATTCTTTGAGCAATTCGCTGTCGAACGGGTCTTGATGGAAGGCTTTAGGCACCCAGTCGCCGCTGTCGATTTCGCTGTGGTAGAAGCGGTAGAGGCCAAACAGCCGCTGCTGCATCTGCCGTTCGAGCTGGCGTATTTCTGCCTGCATGGTTTGCAGCACGGGCGCGGGGTCGTCGTTTTCGTCGATTTCCTGCGTAAAGGCTGCCACATCGAGCAGGAAACCTGCGATTTCGTGGCGCGCTTCTTTGTCCAGACGCGTCCATTCACGGCGTCGGGAAGCGGTCAGGCGGTCGATGATGTCGTGTTGCGGCAGCATGGTGGCGAGCTTGTTCCAAAGGTTCAATTCGCCTTCAAAATCGAAGGCGACGGTGTCGAACCCTGCGAAAACGTGCAGGGTTCGCCGCGCCAACATCGTCGTCCACGCTTCGGGAAGCTGCCCGCCGGTAAAGTTGAACACGGGCATGACCGGCTTGGCGCACCATGAAAGGATGGTCAATTCATCCCGATATTTGTCTAGGACGGGTTCGCGCGCGTCGATGACGTACAACGCCATGTCGCTTTGCAAAAGCTGCCGCAGCACTTTGGCTTCTTGGTTGAAATCGTGATGCGCGCCGTGGCTGTCGAGGAACTTTTGCAGCCGCTCGATGCCGTCGGCGCGTGCATCAGTGTGGGTTTCAAGCCAGTCCAAAACGCCGCCCGCGTCTTCGAGTCCGGGCGTATCGTACAGGTACAGCAGCGTATCGACGCCGTCGGTAATCGCGGCTTCTTCAACATGGCGCGTGGTGGACGGGGCATTTTTGACTTCGCCAAAGCCGCTGTCGCGCAACAGGGTACGCAGGAGCGAGGTTTTGCCGGTATTGGTATGCCCGACGACGGCGAGGGAAAGGGGTTGTTTGTTCATCATATTTTGAAAGAATGGATTTTCAGACGACCTTTTTCAGGATGGCGGCTTTATGGGGCGTTTCAAGTGCGGTCATTGGTTTTCAGACGACCTTCCTGCGCCGCCTTGTCAGGTTCCAGCCATGCCACGTCGCACTCTGCCAGCGCGTTGCGCCAGTGGTTCAATGTTTCGGACAGGTCGTCTGAAAGCGCCCGCTCTGTCAAAAGCTGTACCACCGCGCCTCCCTGCGCCGCTTCCGAGAGTCGGACAATCTGCCGCAACACGCCGCGGTCGGGGACGGTTTCCGCGCGCACGCCGATGAGGAGCTGGGCGGGTTTCTGTTGCAATTCCGCTTCCAAAACGGTAACTTCTTCCCGATTCGCCGCCACGCCTTTATCCAGCCATTCCTGCGCCAGCCTGCCCGCAAACCATGTGCCTTCGTGCCATTCGGTTTCCAGCATGACTGCCCACTTGGGCGCGTCGTTTAAAGTGATTTTCGGAGAAACGGCGGACACGGTTTCCCGACGCGTGTCCGCATCGACGATTTTATTCTGCCAGCGGCGGATGACCGCCTGATAATAAGGTTTCTCCAAATCCAGCTTGCTTTGGCTTGTTTTTAAAAAGATTTTGCACACCGCCCAAGCCAGCAGGCGCGGCAAGATGCCGTAGCAGGCAATGCTGCCGATCAACAAGCCCGACCACGCGCGCGCATCGGCGATGTTGCCGTTCAGACGACCTTCGACCACCGCCCGCGCATCGGGGGCAGGGAAACCGAGTTTTGACGGCAGCCACGCCAACATTTCCACCGCGCGCACCGAAGCGGCATTGCTCAACAGCGTGCTTTCCCAGTTGAACGTATATTGGCGCACCAAAAGCAGCAGCAATACCGACACCAGCATCCCGCTCAGGGTGCAGAGCCATAGACTGTGCGAAGTCGCGCCGGCGATCCAACGAGCCGAAGGCTGCCGCCATTCGTCCGCATACAGCCGGAACACCGCCTGATTGACGGGGTCTTTACCCCGAAACCACTTCGCGGGACTGCTGAAAAACCGCCCCACTTTCACACGCAGGAACAGCGTTGCCAACCATACCGCCAACATCAGCGTATTCATACCCAACACGCCCGCCAAAATCAGGAAAAAATTCAGCCCTTGGCTGTCCATCAGAAGGTAAGTGCCGGAAAAGCTGCCGCTAAACATCATCGTCGCCGCCACGATCCACAGCCAAAACGACCCGGTCCGCACTTGTTCCAAGGTATGCCGAAGCCTGCGGTCTCTGTCTATCATCTCCGCGCGGCGGATGATTTTTCCTTCCACGCCGCCCTCGACATGACGCAACGCCTCCGTCGCCTGCACGGGATCGCCGGCAAAAATATAGCCGCCCTCTTCCAAAATACGGACAAGTTCGGCGAGTTTTCGGGATGGGTTCAACATAAAAAGGTCGTCTGAAAGGGATGGTGAAAACGCAAAGATTTTATCACAGCCCTTTTCAGACGACCTTTGTATTTTAAATATGCGGCTCAGGCAAACCATTTCGCTCAAGTGGCGGAAGAGAGGTTGCCGCTATTCCCCGTCTTGGAAAATCACGTCGTTTTCAAACCGAGCCATATTGTGCAGCCCGTCGGTCAGGGCGATGCCTTTCAGTTCGTGGCGGCGAACCAAGTCCAACGCTGCTTCCTTGCCGGAAACGGGATGGCAGCCGGCAGGACCCATGTGTTGGAAACGGTCGGTGTAAAAGAGGTATAAATAACCGTCCCGCGCGTAAAGCCCGCCGTCTTTGCGGTTTATCCCGACAAAAAGTGGCTGCTCCGCCAATTGGTTCCAAACAATATACTTCACGGATTTCGCCAAATCCGCCGAATATTTTTCCACCAACCCGATCAGCAGCACATTTTCCTGCGGCGTGTTGCCGGCAAAAAAGTTCAGCAATTCCTCATCTTCGACATCCGTAAACTGCTTGAACAATTCTTCCGCCCGCGCGGGTGTAACCTTATAGGGATTGGAAAAACCGACAATGGCTATCGGGTGAAATTGCAGCGGCAGCTTGGCATCGCTGCCTATGGACAACGCCTCCATTTTTTCTCTGGAAGCCGCCATGCTGCCTGCGCCGTTCACGCGCATCAACCAAGAAAGCGCGCATTCAAAATGCTCGCCGTCCTGCCCTCTGTATTCCATCAGTTGAATGCCCAGCGAGTGTGCGACACGCAAGACATTGTTCAGATTGTTGAACTGGTCTGCCTTATCCAACGCACCGACCAAACCGATACCGTTTAAAGCGCCGTCCTGCTCGTCTGAAAAAGCCCGCGCGGCTTCATAGGTATCAAACAGATATAAAACCGTCCGCCCGTCTTTCAGACGACCTATATACGGGATGCCCGTCCCTTCCGACACATCCGCCTGCATGGCAGACAGCGGCACATACACTTTATCTTTCGCATAAATCGCCCGTGCCGCGCCCTCGCTTTTTTCCTGCGCGGAAAGTTTGCGCGGCTCTTCTGCCGTTTCGCCGGACGGCTTGTTCCCAAAAATTTTTGACAAAATACTCATTCGGTTTTCCTTAATGTATTGGTATGCGCCCGCCTGACTGCTTTTCTGCACAACAGAACGGCGGCAAACCGGGCGCGCAAGATTTTATCACAGCCTTTTTCAGACGACTTGCATTATCCCTAAGATACCGTCCATAATAGCTTTATGCATTAAGCAAGGAAAAACAATGACTATCCGAACCACAACGTTATCCCTACTCACCCTGCTCACCTTCTTCCCGACCGTTGCCGCCGCGAACGACGAACCGCCCGCCGACGGCGACACTTGGGTGGACCACCGCCACAAAGTCGTTTCCAAACGCTTGGACAAATGGTCCAACCGCATCGACGACTGGTTTGGCGAACCCGATCCCGACCACCCCGCCGACGCTAACCTGCGCGTCATGCTCGATACCGAATGGAACCCTGACGACAAGTTTACCGTGACGCCGCGCGTACGGGGTCGTCTGAAACTGCCAACCTTAGAGAAAAAAGTCCATGTAATTTTCGGTGACGACTCTTTGGACGACGAGTTGAAACACGAAGCCAACGCCTACCGCAACCGTACCAACACCAACGGCAGGATTTTCGACGCCTCCCAAAGCCGCGACAACAACGCCTCCCTTGCCGTCCGCTGGACCGAAGCATTCGCGAAACAGCGCACCAATACCGACTTCGATATCGGTATCCGCTCCGGCAGCGACCTGTACGCCCGCGCCAAAAGCTCGAGCAATTGGCAACTGACCGACCACATCGACACCAGCTTAGAACAAATCTACCGTTACGGCATCAAGAGCAAACACCACGTCCGTACCAACTGGGAAACGCGTTACATCCCCAACGAAAAAAGCTTTATCGCCAATCAGGCACACCTGCAATACGAACACGATAAAACCGAAGACTGGACATGGGGCAACAGCCTCTTCCGCCAACACAATCTCGGCAAACACCGCCACGTCAACTACGGTGTATATACCGGCGGCAATATCGAAAAACGCAAAGCCTCCCTCAATACCTACGGCCCGTTTACCACCTACCGCCAGCCGATTTGGCGCAACTGGCTGTTTACCCAAACCGAGGTCAACTACTACAACAACCGCAAGGAAAACCAAAAACACCGCGTCGGCGCGCTGTTAAGGATTGAAGCCTTGTTCTGATGCAAAAAGGTCGTCTGAAAGCCTGTTAACGGATTCAACCCCGTCAATACAGCTTTCAGACGACCTTTTTTCTCAAAATTTTTTCAAACTCTCTCAAACGGATGATTCTTCCGAACCTTCTTCCCTGCCGTTGAAATACTCCGCCGCGCCGCCGTCGAAAAAGCCCTGCAAAATCGCTTGCGCGGCCACTTGGTCAAGTACCGCCTTCTGTTTGCGCCCGAACACCTGCGCCTCGGCAAGCAGGCTTTCGGCGTATAACGAAGACATCCGTTCGTCCACCCAATATATGGGCAGGTTAAAACGCCCGTGCAGGCGGCGGCCGAATTTGCGGCTGAGGCAGGTCAACTTGTGTTCCGTGCCGTCGGCGTGGGTCGGCAGCCCGACGACCAGATGCTTGGGCTGCCATTCCCGTATCAGCTTGGCGATGGCGTTGAATTTCTCGTCATTGCTGTTGCCGGTAACGGTTGCCAAAGGATGTGACAAGCCAAGCTCTGCATCACCCTGAGCCACGCCGATACGCGCCTCGCCGAAATCAAACGCCAAAACCGTCCCTGCCGGCGCTTTATGCATGACCGGCTCCACAGACAAGCGCATCGGGCTGGATGCCCAGCTTGGCAAACGCAGCGGCGTAGCGGTGTTCGTAAGGCATATCGAACAAAATATGCTCGTCCGCCTTCACCGTCAGCCAGACATTGTCCGCCAGCTCGCGTTCAAGCTGCCCTTTGCTCCAGCTCGAATAGCCTATGCTGATTAAAATCTTGTCCACCGCGCCCTGACGGGATAAGTTTTCAATCACATCGCGCGAAGACGTCAGCGCAATGTCGTCTGAAACAATCATACTGTTTTGCCAGTTGCCCACGGGCGTATGTACGACATAGCCGCGGTCGATCTGTACCGGCCCGCCCATCATGACGTGTTCGTGCTGCATCCGCAAAGGGATATTGCGGTCGGTTGCCGCAAAAATCATGTCCATCGTAATCGGCGACGGTTTGTTGATGATGATGCCCAACGCGCCCTCTTCGTTGTGTTCGCACACATAAATCACCGAATTTTCGAAAAACGGGTCGTCCATATCGGGCATGGCAATCAGGAAATGGTCGGTTAGGTTCATATCGCTTATCTTTTACTTGTTCGGCACAGGCGCATCCACGACGCACGCACCGTAAATCTGTTTGCCTTCCATACCGCCGGCAACTTGCTGCGCATCCGCTTTAGCACCGCCAAAGCACGACACCGCACTCAAAGAGTTCTTCGGCGAACCCTGAACGATTTTGTCGCTGTAAACCAAATACGCAAACGCCTTACGTTTAGGATCGTAATAACGGATAATCTGCTGGCTCTTGAACGCCAAGCTCGCGCTGCGCTTAAACACCTCCCGCGGCTTGACGACGGCTTGCTCGTTGTAACGGATGACCTCCGCCGTCTGCACGCACGACACGGAAGCATCGCTCGCATCTTCCTCCAAATTCACCGTTTCTTTCAAACCGCCTTTTTTCGCATAAGAAATATAACAGGCAACCCCTTGCACATCAGGATCGTCAAACCCCTCGACTTCAATACGGTCATTTTTCCCCAGCATATGAAAAACCGTGCTGGCACGTCCGATTTTGTCGGTATCGTTACCGCAGGAAGCAAGAAGCAGGGCGCAAAGCGCAGGCAGAATGATTTTATTCATGTAAATAAGAAACCTTTGAGGGTTGAAAATAAAGAAGCTAACACCGTAGCTCCTACTATATAAGACCGCTTGTTCAGATTGCAAGCATCGGAAAGACCCAAATACCCAATTGAATCCCATCACCGGCTGCAAACCTTCCCACTACAAACCCCATCCCTTTCATTCTTTAGTCCATTCAAGGTTCAAAAAGAGAACCCCGTATCGATCGCCAAGATTTTCAAATTTACAGTCTGAGCTTTGGCTGCAAACAAAAAAGGTCGTCTGAAAACAGGTGAACTGCACCCCAAAAGTTGGACATCCCCTCCAACTCACAAGGTGCAGTTTTTTTATGAGCAAATATACATTACA
>JUNU01000063.1 GCA_001067655.1 Neisseria lactamica | reverse complement strand
CGACGTTGCCGCTGCCGTTGGCGACGGTTTGGCGGCAGAGGACGGCTTCGTTCAGCAGGGTCGTCTGAACTTTGGCTTCGTTGGGGGTTTTGGGATGAAGGCCCCAGTTTTGTTGTTTGCCCAGTAAGACGGTGTTGTCGGCAGATTCTTCGGACTGTTTGTTGTCGGTTTCGGCGAAGAGGTCGGTATCGGCGGTACGGTAGTTGTAGTCGGCACTGCGTATGCCTTCGACGATGGGGTTGTGACGGATGCTGAGGTTGAAGAGTGCTTCGGTACCGACGCTTTCCAGTCCGGCATGGGGGCGGTAGGAGACGGGCAGACTTTGGTCGCGGAAGTAGTGTTCGGGACTGTCGCCGAAGACGACCAC
>JUNU01000062.1 GCA_001067655.1 Neisseria lactamica | reverse complement strand
ACTGTCTGCGGCTTCGTCGCCTTGTCCTGATTTAAATTTAATCCACTATATTATTCTATTGGTGGCTGCGTATCGTCCAATATTCCTTCGCCACGTTGCGCAACCGTCCAAACGGCCCGTTCCGCCGCCAATTCCCTGCACAACACTTCCTTCACTTTTTCCAACTTCATACCGCCGCAGATAAATGCGTCTATGGCGGCGAAGCGGTGTTCCGGCCAAGTGTGGATGCTGATGTGGGATTCGGCGAGCAGTAAGATGCCGGTAATGCCACCAGCCCCGCCGAAAGTGTGGAAACGTTCGGCGAGAACGGTGGCTTCTGCGGCTTGGGCAGCGGCTTTAAGGGCGGTTTTCAGACAACCTTCGTCTTTCAAGACAGCTTCATCACAACCATATAAATCTAAAAGACCGTGGTTGCCGGGGATATGGGTCATTTATGACCTCCGGAGAAACCTCCGCCGCCGTAATAGCCGCCGGAGTGCATACGCGAGCCGTCGGATTCGGAAGAGCCGTAGCTGACAATCATGGAGATGACGATGATGATGGTGCTAAAAATGATGTAAGTAACTCTCGACATGTTAATCCTCGTCCTCGTCTTCTTTACCCATAGTCCACAACATCCAGCTTCCCATAAAGATGGTGATAAATGCAACGGAGTTGCCGTCGGTCAGCAGCGCAGGGAGGTTGACGACAACCAAGATGGCGATCATGACAAGCCTCAATTGGTTGTCGACGCCGTCTGCGTTCATTTTTGCCGTGTATCTGGGCGCTTCCGCCTGCAAACCGAAAGCGCCGGCAACTTTGCCGTAGGTGGTGCGCGTGCTTTTACTCCATGCCAGCTCGTGTTCGGTCAGCTCGGCACACAGTTTGCTGTTGCTGCCGACTTGGTAGTCGGTGTAATACGCCAAATCACCCGAACGGATATGCCAATAAAACGCGCCGGCGGCGACTTCGACTTTGCCGCCGTAGGAATAAAGTTCATCACAACCTTGCGGTTTGCGGGCGCTGTTTAAACGTGGCCAGTTGTTTTGCGTTTCAGACTGGCTCCACTCGCCGTCGGACGATTCGACCAACCACAAAAAGCCTTTCTGCGGATTGTAAAGCAGGTATTCGACCCACCAACCTACCGGCGTCAGCATGCGCCGTTTGCCTTCAAACATATATTCGTAAGTCGCATCGGGATCCAGCTCGGAATACCTGACCGCACCCATCACAAAATAATCATTGTTATTCAGACGACCCTGCGTGCCGATAGGCAGGGTAAACAGTTTATTCTGCGACACACGCATGGCGTTGGCAGTAATCAACCGCGCTTTTTCCTTACCGACTTCCAATTGGCTGCCGCAGCTAGGGCAAATCAGAAAATCGGTGACACCGCTCAACCAATGGACGGATGACCCGCAATTCGGACAATTTTCCGAATGATGGCTGCCTTTCAGACGACCTGCCGTTTCACGGATTTGGTCGTCGGTACGGGTATTTTGCAGTTTCAGTTCATTTAGGCCGACCATACTGCCGTAATAAATTTCGGGAGGATCATCGCCGTAATCTATCGTCAGAAAAAGACCTGAGCATCGCCAGTCTATGACTTTACTTGTCGTATCTTCAGTCAGCTTAAACGGCAATTCGCCCTGCGCCGCCGATTTTCTGAGGCTGATTTCACGTTTATCCGACGGAACAAAGTTTTTATTTTGAAAATTGAAATTGCAACCGCCCGGCACGACATCGTGAAACTCCGGCACCACTTCAGTCGTCTCGACCAAGCGCGTCATGGAATACAGGTCGCCGGATTCAGACAGCCAACCGGTTTGCCCGTCATCAAACAGCGCATACCATTCGTTCCACACGCCGTCGTCGTATTGCACCTGAAGCCGTCCGACCAAGGTAAATGGGCGGGTAACGTATATCCCTGTCGTGCCGATTTGAAGCGGGCTGAAATCTTCCAACAAAGCGGAATCGCGTCCAGAATCGACGATACTGTCATCCTGCCGCACCAGCATGCTGTTGCAGTAGCCGCACACCAGCGTAACGGCTGTCGCGGAATGCGCCTCAACAGGCGCGCCGCAGCTCGGGCAGTCGGTTTTGAAGAATGGGGTGTTTGACATGAATTTTCTTTTTCGGAATTTCAGACGACCTAGGGCAAACTGATACGGGCTTCGGCCACTTCTTAAAAAAACGCTGACAAATAAATATCTTGCCGCATTTTCCAAGAAGCAAACGGCGTCCGCCTTATCCGTATGCCAATGCAGACCGCAGCAGACAAGCAGTCGGCAGCAATATGATTGTATAGTAAAACAAAACGGCTTGGGTACGGAATCAGGCAAGCGCAGCCGCATCCTACCGAATTTAACCCATCTATACGACAAAGGTCGTCTGAAAACCTTATCAATCGGTTTTCAGACGACCTTTTTCAGCCATCAACATAAGCCCGATACTTTGGAATAGGCTATGGGCATCAGACAGATAGGTCAGCCGATTCGGGCATCAGAATTTCACACCTTTATGTAAGGCTACGATGCCTGCGCTCATATTATGGTAATCAACGCTGTCGAAACCGGCATCCAGCATCATTTGTTTCAATGTTTCCTGATCGGGATGCATGCGGATGGATTCTGCCAGGTATTGATAGCTGTCTGCGTCTTTGGCAATGAGTTTGCCCATGACCGGCAGCAGTTTGAAGGAATACAAATCGTATGCGCCTTCCAGTGGTTTATAGACTTTGGAAAATTCCAATACTAAGAGCGTTCCGCCCGGTTTGAGTACGCGGTACATTTCTTTGAGGGCGGCATCTTTGTGGGTCATGTTGCGCAGACCGAAGGCAACGGAAACCAGGTTGAAATAATTGTCGGGAAATGGCAATTTTTCTGCGTCGGCGAGCGATACGGGCAAAATCAAACCTTCGTTCAGCAGTCTGTCGCGACCAACTGTCAGCATGGATGAGTTGATATCGGTCAGCCACACTTCGCCTTCTTTACCCACGCGTTTGGCCCAACCGCGCGACAGGTCTCCTGTACCGCCGGCAATATCCAGAACTTTATCGCCCTTTTTCAGACGGGCGGTATTGATGGTGAAATGTTTCCAAACGCGATGCAAGCCGGCGGACATGACATCGTTCATGATGTCGTAGTTTTTGGCTACAGAATGGAACACTTCGGCCACTTTACCTGCCTTTTCTTCTTCGTTTACGGTAGTGAAACCGAAATGGGTTTTGTGGTCGCTCATAGAGGCTCTTTCCTAAAATAATCTGAAATCAATATGGTTCAAACGGTATTTCGATTTTTCAGACGACCTTACTTTTGGGTCGTCTGAAAGTTTGTTCATTAACTGGCAAACCTGTCCTTCAATTTGTCCATGGCTACGCCGAATGCTGAAATTTCATCTCAGAAGGTGATGGCATTTTTATCGTCATTCACGATATGCTTTTTGCGGACCTGCTTGGTATAGTCTATCAAATGGATGGCTAAATAATCTTTTTTATTCAGATAGCAGCGCAACTTGCCCCCCGTGCAGTGGCATTGTACCCTCAAGACCGTATCTTTCCAGCCGATTTTGTTTGACATCCGACAGGCTGATATATTTTTTCAAGCGAGGAACAGAGCCTGCTTTGCCGACATCCTGCTGTCCGTCACAATGCCGCTTCAAAAAGAACAAACACGCTCAGTAATCAATGATGCCCGCCACAACCGCCGCTGCCACAGGAATGCTTTTTACCGGCAACAAGGTCTGCGGCACTCGGTATTCTGGAGGCTCCGGCTTCTTTTAACCTGCGGAGATAATCCTGCCAAAGCGCATCATAATCGTAAGCCAATTTATAAAGATAAGCCCAGTCATACAAACCGCTATTATGACCGTCTGAAAAAGTAATTTTGAGCGCATACTGACCGACAGGGTCTAAATCAGAAATCGTAACTTCCGCTTTACCTGTCTGCAAGACATCTTGTCCCGCACCATGTCCGCGCACTTCGGCGCTGGGAGAATAAACGCGGAGAAATTCGGCAGGAAGGGTTTTACGTTCGCCGCGATAAACCAAAACCAAAGCCGATCGGTCATGTTGCAAACGGATTTCTTCAGGAATGTTGTTATCAACTTGGTTCATGTCATACCCCCATTTTCTTTCGCAGCACCGCTACCCAGATTGAAAAAACGCCGCCCAAAAACGCAAACAGCAAGATTAAAATGAGCGCAAAACGGGTCAGCTCAATCCGCATCGACATATCCAAGCCCAAATCAAACACTGCCAAAACCACATATATCAGGAAAGAAAGCATCATCAGTCCGATACAGATAAAGGCATAACGCGTATGGGCGGCAATTTTCGGATGGCGGATCATTGTTTGAGAAACAAGAAATAAAATTTCCGCTATTCTAACAGTTTTACGGTTCACCCAAACAATAAAGTATCTTGCCCCACCCTGCTTTGTCTTGTTGCATATAAAGAAGGTCGTCTGAAAACCTGTTTGGGTTTCAGACGACCTTGATTGCCTATTGCCAGATATAAAGTAAGACCGCCTTATCGTTTTCTTCTTTCGGCGTTAACCGAACATCATCGCCTTTGTCTCCGGTAACCCGTACCACCATACCGCCGATCTGACGCTCCATGACTTCGAGTTTCGCTTTGCCACGTTGGCGGTAAACATACTCTTCGCATTCCCGCTGACACCAAAAATCCTTCCAATGAATGAAATATTTCTTACCCGATTCAACCGCCAATTTTTCGCCGCCTTTAACGATAAAGTAAGGATAATCAGGCTTTTTCGTTCGGAAAGTCCATTCGGCTTTTTCAGATTTGCCATTGCGCTCATACTCGAATACGGCACGATACGCGGTATCGT
>JUNU01000061.1 GCA_001067655.1 Neisseria lactamica | reverse complement strand
TGAAAATGAGATTAAGCATAAAATTTTAGTAACCTATGTTATTGCAAAGGTCTCTTCTTGATAAACCGGACAGCTTTCAATATGCGCGCCGGGCAGGTAGCCGGTACTCATTAAAAATTCGCCGACGATTTCGCCGCCAACAAATTTGAAATGTTTTTTAAACAGCTTCACCCATTCGGCTTTATCGAGCGGATGGTGCGCATCGAGCCAGTGTTTGAACGAACCGTATTCCTGCTGTATCTTTTTGATTTGCCGTGCGTTATAAATCGCAGCATTGATTTTCAAGCGGTTGCGGACGATGCCTGCATCGGCAAGCAGGCGTTCGATGTCGGTTTCGTCGAATGCGGCGACAGTATCAATGTCGAAATCTTTAAATGCAGCCCGAAACGCCTGTTGTTTCTTCAGCATCAACGTCCAGCTCAAACCCGCCTGATTGATTTCCAACACCAGCCGTCCGAACAACTCGTTGTCGTCTGAAATCGGAAAACCGTATTGCGTATCGTGGTAATGTTTGTTCGGATTGTCGGTATCGTTTGGGAGAGCGGCAACAAATTCGCAGTAATTCATGTTTTATCAACCAAGCAAAACAAAGGTCGTCTGAAAACCTAAAACGGGATTTCAGACGACCTTCCAAAATCGAAACGCGGCAAAATGCCTGCCGCGCAAGTTTAAATCAATCCACTTCGCCCGCGTATTGCTCGGCGGTCAGTAGGCCGTCGTAGTCGGCAGGATTGGCAGGTTTGATTTTGAAGAACCAGCCTGCGCCGTAAGGGTCGCTGTTGGCGGTTTCCGGCGCGCTGGGCAAATCTTCGTTGACGGCAACGACTTCGCCTGCAATCGGCGCGTACACGTCGGACGCGGCTTTCACAGACTCAACCACACCGGCTTGCTCCTCAGCGGCAAGGTTCGCGCCGACTTCGGGCAGCTCGACAAACACGATGTCGCCCAACAACTCTTGCGCGTGGTGGGTAATGCCGACGGTGATGGTACCGTCTTCTTCAAGGCGCAGCCATTCGTGGCTGGCAACGTATTTCAGTTCGGCTGGGATGTTGTTGCTCATGGTTTGATTCTCCATTGGTTTTTGGCTTAAAGAGTGAAGCCTTCGGATATGATCGACAGGCTGTTCTACGTTTGCTTTCAGACGACCTTAACTTTGGCAAAGGTCGTCTGAAACCGTATCAATCAAACTGTTTCTGTCCGTTGCGTACAAACGGCAGCTTCAATACGCGCACGTCCACTTCCTTGCCGCGTATCAGCACTTTGGCGGTATCGCCGTCAAAATCTTTCGGTACGCGGGCGATGGCGATGGATTGTTTCAGGCTGGGCGAGAATACGCCGCTGGTGGTTTCGCCTTTGCCTTTGTCGGTCAACACTTCCATATGCGCGCGCAGGATGCCGCCTTTGTCGAGCAGCAAACCGACTTGTTTGACGGCAACGCCTTTTTCTTTCAATGCCAACAAAGCGGCTTTGCCGACGAAATCGCGGTTTTCGTCTTTCAAATCAACCGTCCAGCCCATGCCTGCTTCGAGCGGGCTGGTGTCGTCGTCCATATCGTTGCCGTAGAGGTTCATGCCGGCTTCCATGCGCAGGGTGTCGCGCGCGCCGAGGCCGCAGGGCTGTACGCCGACTTGTTGCAGGGCTTTGAAAAATGCGACGGCTTCGGTGCCGGGCAGGATGACTTCGACGCCGTCTTCGCCGGTGTAGCCGGTGCGGGCGACAAACCAGTCATTACCCAAATCCGCGCCTTGGAACGGTTTGAGGTTGTGGACGACATCCGCCCATTCAGGTTTGACGGTCAGGAGTTTTTCAATGGCTTTAGGGCCTTGTACGGCAAGCATACCGAGGTCGTAGCGCGGATTGAAGGCGACGCCGAATTCTTGTCCGACTTTGTGGAACTGGGCGGTGTCTTTTTCGCGGGTCGCGCCGTTGGACACGATGCGGTATTGGGTTTCGGCTTCGTTGGTACGGTAAACGATCAAGTCGTCAATCACGCCGCCGTTGTCGTTGAGCAGCGCGGAATAAAGGGCTTTGCCGACGAAGGCGAGTTTGGCAACGTCGTTGGCAATCAGTTTGCGGAAAAAGGCTTTGGCGTTCGCTCCCGCGACGTCGGTAACGAGCATATGGGATACGTCGAACATGCCTGCGTCGGTGCGCACGGCTTCGTGTTCGGCGATTTGCGAACCATAATGGATGGGCAGCTCCCAGCCGGCAAAATCGACCAGCTTCGCGCCTGCATCTTGATGGGCTTGGTGAAACGGGGTGGTTTTCAGGGCAGTCATTCTCAGCTTCTCCGGATTTATTGTTCAGATGCCGTCCGCACAAGATGCGCGGAAGACCCTATCTGTCCTTGAACCTGAGATTTTCGGCCGTATCCGCTTGATGGCAAACCAGTCTGCTCACTGCTTTGCGCGGTTGTCTGAATGGTGGTTCAGACGGCCTTCTCCCCTTCGGTGGGTGCGATCGCACCGCTCTCCAGATGTTTTATTTCAACGTGCAGTCCCTGTTGCCTGAGCGATTTAAGGGCATCTGCGCCTTCGGCGGCTACATGTAACCTGATGTAGCTCTCTCCTGCACATGTCCCGATTATGGCTTGAAAAGGCAGTTTGGGCAAGCCGTCTTTTATATGGCTACCATTCGTTTTGCTCGAATTGACTAAACCCTGTTTGCAGATATGAAATTAAATCAATTTGTTTGCATCCATACTTTTTAACACAGATTATTTTCAAAAATACTTTTTCATTGGTTGATTGTATGTTAAGTAAATGTTATTTGTTATATACTCTGCCTAACTGGTCAATCTGAGCGTTCACACGAACGCTATCCGACTAATTTCCATCTTACTACAGCAATAGGGAGCAAACTAAATGACACCGATAACCTTGGATAAAACCGACCTTAAAATCTTACAAGTCCTACAAGAAAACGGCAGATTGACCAATGTCGAATTATCCGAGCGGATCGCGCTTTCACCCTCCCCCTGCCTGCGCCGCCTGAAGCAATTGGAAGACGCAGGCATCATCCGCCAATATGCCGCCCTGCTCTCCCCCGCAGCCGTCCATTTGGGCTTGCAGGCGTTTATCCGCGTTTCCATCAGCAAGGCAAAAGATGCGCGCGAAGACTTTGCGCAATCGGTGCAAGAATGGCCGGAAGTATTGAGCTGCTTTGCCCTGACCGGCGAAACCGATTACCTGCTCCACGCGTTTTTTACCGATATGAACTCGTTTTCCCATTTCGTCTTGGACACGCTCCTGTCCCACCACGGCGTACAAGATGCACAGTCTAGCTTCGTATTGAAAGAAATCAAAAACACAACCGCCCTGCCGCTGGGACACCTCATCCCCGATTAAAGGCAAAACACAAAGGTCGTCTGAAAACGTAAACCCTGTATTTCTCAGCGTTTTCATTTTCAGACGACCTTTTTCCGTCCTAACGGCGATATCCTGAAAACGGAGAATTTCATGCTATACTTGAGAACTATTTTTAATTAAATCAAATCCGAATCCCTGCATGACTACCCCTGACTCCGCCACCGTAACCGACCACACCCGCCAATGGCTCGAAAAAGCCGTCATCGGACTCAACCTCTGCCCCTTCGCCAAAGCGCCGCACGTCAAAAACCTCGTGCGCATCAGCGTCAGCCAGGCCCGCCATCTGGACGGTTTCCTCGAAGACCTGGACCGCGAATTGCAGCTTTTGGGCGACACGCCCGCTGACGAACTGGAAACCACCCTGCTTGTCCACCCGACCCTTTTTCCCGACTTCGACACCTTCAACCAAATGCTCGACATTGCCGATGCCGCTATTGTCGACAACGGCTTGGAAGGCATTGTCCAAATCGCCCCGTTTCATCCCGATTTCCAATTTGAAGGCACAAATTCAGACGACATCGGCAACTACACCAACCGCTCGCCCTACCCCACTCTGCACCTTATCCGCGAAGACAGCATCGCCAAAGCCGCACAAGCCTTCCCCGACGCCTCCGCCATTTTCGAGCGCAACATCGCCCTACTTGAAAAAATGGGACACGAAGGCTGGGACAAGCTCGATATTCCCCGCTGCCCGTTTGATCACGGCAAAACCAAAGCATCCGAATAAGATTTCCAACAAAACAACATGATTCGCTACTTACTCATCTTTTGCGGCGCAGTTTCCTTTCTCTTAGGCATCATCGGCATTTTTCTGCCGATTATGCCCACCACCCCCTTCATCATCCTTGCCGCCGCCTGCTGGGCAAGAGCTTCGCCCCGTTTCCACCGCTGGCTGCACCAACACCGCTATTTCGGCCCCATGATACAAAACTGGGAAAACAACGGCGCCGTCCCGCGCAAAGCCAAAATCTTCGCCATCAGCATGATGAGCCTATCCTGCATCTTCATGTTTTGGCGCTTTCCCGAAAAATGGTGGATAGGCGCGGCGTCCACATTGGGCTGCGGCTGCGTCGCCGTCTGGATGTGGCTGCGTCCCGAACCCTGAGTCGTGTTCAAAATCCGATATTCAATTATAGTGCCTCTTTAGCTGAATACCATGCAGCAACAAACTATCCTCAAACCAAACTTCTAATCCCAATATACATAGAATATTGACATCAGAAAATTCCGTGTCTAATATCATTATCATGGAATTACAAAGACAATCGGCTTTAAGACAAGCCTCTGACAACAAAGATGTGATTGATCCCAAGAAAAATAAATGAGGAATCCCTTTATGAATAAATTTGTTTTAACCCTTTTTCTTGGCGCGTCTTCCGCCATCTCCTTTGCCTGTTCGCCCGGCATTGGCGGCGGCCCTTCCGGAGACCCCCATTGTATGGCCCCTATTTTGGCAAACGATCCCTATTACAATGGTTCTATGAATAATGGTCAAGTAGGCAGACCTAAGACCACTACTATATATCTCCCTTCTAAATACGGTGCTGTAGCTGAGAATTCGGATACAGGTTACGTAAGCGGCGTATTAAATCAGGACTCTTTGTCTAAAGCGAAGGAAACTGCTCTGGCTGAGTGCAGGAAAAGAGATTCTCCAGGTTCATGCAAAATAGTTTCATGGGTTAGGAATGGATGTATTGCTGGAGCCGAAGGCAAGGCAATTAATACTCCGGGGCATTGGCGTTCTTTTTATGTTGGTAGAGAAAAAGGATTAGCAGAAGCTGTCGCATTGGCGAAATGTAAAGCTGATTCTAGCCTGAGCAACTGCCGTATTTTTTTACCTGAAGGCTGTTCTCTCCCCTGACATTTAACAATCCTAATGGTCGTCTGAAAACGCAGTTTCCGTTCCGAAACCGTATTTTCAGACGACCTTTTGTCATTTCAAACCATCGGTTTTAAAATATCCGCAACACAAACTGCCAAAAGGAAAACCGCCATGGCACAATTCTTCGCCATCCACCCCGACAACCCGCAGGAACGCCTGATCAAACAAGCCGCCGACATCGTCCGCAGCGGCGGAGTCATCGTGTACCCCACCGACTCCTGCTACGCGCTCGGCTGCAAACTCGGCGACAAAGCCGCGATGGAACGCATCCTCGCCATCCGCAAAATCGACTTGAAACACCACCTGACCCTCATGTGCGCCGATTTGAGCGAATTGGGCACTTACGCCAAAGTCGACAACGCCCAATTCCGCCAGCTTAAAGCCGCCACCCCCGGCAGCTACACCTTCATCCTGCAAGCCACCAAAGAAGTCCCCAACCGCACGCTGCACCCGAAACGCAAAACCATAGGCCTGCGCGTGCCCGACAATACCATCGCCTTGAGCCTGTTGCAGGAATTGGGCGAGCCGCTGCTCAGTTGCACCCTGATGCTGCCCGAAGACGACGAGCCGCTGACCGACCCTTACGAAATCCGCGACCGCCTCGAACACAGCGTCGATTTGGTCATTGACGGCGGCTGGTGCGGTACTGAGCCGACCACCGTCATCGACATGACCGACGGCACGGAACTCATCCGCCAAGGCAAAGGCGACACTGCCCTATTCGGTCTGTAAGCCCCAAAAACCAAAAGGTCGTCTGAAAACCCAAATTGGTTTTCAGACGACCTTTTGACATTGCCCTAGCCGAAAACAATCGGCTTATTCGGAAATCAACGATGCTGCGGGTTGTAGCGGTTTTCCAAGCGCAGGAACACCCAGCCCAAGAAAGTCGTCATCAAGAGATAAATCAGCGCGACGGTATAGAGCGGTTCTTCATAAACGGAATAGCGGCCGCTAATCGTACTTTGCACATAAGCCAGCTCCGCCACGGCGATAACGGACAACAGCGAGCTGTCTTTCAAAAGCGTAATAAATTCGCTGGCAAGCGGCGGCAGCATGCGGCGCAAAGCCTGCGGAAGAATCACATAGCGCATAGCCTGCGGATAAGTCAGCCCCAGCGAACGCGCCGCTTCCATCTGACCGCGGTCGATGGACTGGATGCCCGCGCGAAAAATCTCGCAGATATACGCGCCGGAGTTGGCAATCAAGGCAAGCGAACCGGCAATCAGCGCGCCGTAAGAACGTCGGATTTCCACCGCTTGATCGCCGTTAATCAGCAAACCATCAGTAGGATGGACAAAGAACGGGAACCAGACGTAAGACCAAATCACAATCTGCACAAACAGCGGCGTACCACGGAACAGCGTTACATACAGCAGCGAAACCTTACGCAAAACCCAAGCCAGCGCGCGCATGGGCGCACCCGCCTTTTCCAGATGAATCAAGCGCGCCAACGCGAGCAGCAGACCCAATACGGAGCCGCCCGCCGTCGCCACTACGGTCAAGCCCAGCGTCGTCAGCGCGCCGTAGAAAAACATCCAGCGGTATTCGTAAATAATGTCAAACCGAAAATCCATACTCGTCCGCCTGTCTAAAACTCCGGGAAACGGTTTGCGGCAGCCGCCCGATTCCCGAACATTGGAAAAATGAAACTCGATATTTTACAAGAAAATACATTCTTTGAATGCCTTTTTGTTAAATTAATCGGGTTGCCGTCCGTTTTTTACATTTCCCCGTTCGTCGCACCTATCCGCCCATTGTCCCTCTTAAATCCGTTTTCCTCTGAAAAAACAACGCCAAACAATCCCAATATGCTGCCGTAAAATTGACCGTCCCAATAAAAAAGCGGATAATCCGCCCATCCTTAAAACACCTTTTCAGACGACCTTTCCCCGTGATTCAAAAGGTCGTCTGAAACCTTTTATAAAGCACAAACATGAAAGCACCCGAACTCCTCCTTCCCGCCGGCGGCCTCGAACGTATGCGCGCCGCCTACGACTACGGCGCAGACGCCGTTTATGCCGGCAGCCCGCGTTACTCCTTGCGCGCTCGCAACAACGAATTTGCCAAACTCGACGTCCTCGAGCAAGGCATTAAAGAAGCACACGAGCGCAAGAAAAAATTCTTTTTGACCGTCAACACCCTGCCGCACAACTCCAAACTCAAAACCTTCGTCGCCGACATGGAGCCGCTGATTGCGATGAAACCCGACGCGCTGATTATGGCGGATCCGGGTTTGATTATGACCGTGCGCGAAAAATGGCCGGAAATGCCGATCCACCTGTCCGTACAAGCCAACACCACCAACTACTGGGGCGTGAAATTCTGGCAGAACATCGGCGTCGAACGCATCATCCTGTCGCGCGAATTGAGCATGGAAGAAATCGCCGAAATCCGCCAAGAATGCCCCGACATCGAACTCGAAGTCTTCATCCACGGCGCATTGTGCATCGCCTACTCAGGCCGTTGCCTATTGTCGGGCTATTTCAACCACCGCGACCCCAACCAAGGCACCTGCACCAACTCCTGCCGCTGGGACTACAAAGTCCACAACGCCACTGAAAGTGATGCGGGCGACGCCCAGCTTCTGCAAGGCTTCAACTTTGAAAAAGCCCAAGAAGAAGCCAACCAAAACTTCGAAGGCATCAACGGTCAGAAACGCCACCCCTACGCCGACAAAGTCTTCCTGATTGAAGAGTCCAACCGCCCAGGCGAGATGATGCCGATTATGGAAGACGAACACGGCACCTACATCATGAATTCCAAAGACCTGCGCGGTATCGAAGTCGTCGAAAAACTCGCCAAAATCGGCGTGGACAGCCTCAAAGTCGAAGGCCGCACCAAGTCGCTCTACTACGTCGCCCGCGTCGCCCAGTCCTACCGCAAAGCGATTGACGATGCTGTCGCAGGCCGTCCGTTCGACTACGGTTTGCTGAGCGAACTCGAAGGCCTCGCCAACCGCGGCTACACCAGCGGCTTCCTCGAACGCCACCAAACCCAAGACTATCAAAACTACCTCAGCGGCCATTCCACCGCCAAACAAAGCCAATACGTCGGACACGTTACTGAAATCGACGCCGAAGGCTGGGCAACGGTGGAAGTCAAAAACCGCTTCGCCGTCGGCGACACCTTGGAAATCATCCATCCCGAAGGCAACCAAACCGTTACGCTGGAACAAATGACCCGCAAAGGCGCAGCCGTCGAAGTCGCCCCGGGCAACGGCATCCAAGTCAAAATCCCGAATATGCAGGGCAAAGAAAAAGCCTTGCTGGCGCGGGTTATCAAATAATCATGAGGTCGTCTGAAAATTTTCAGACGACCTTTTGCCTTTTGTTAAGGAACTGTATGAACGAACAAACCAAACAGGCCGCTCAGACCATAGGCCGTCTGAAACGTAAAGCCAGCGACGAAGAACGGCTGCAAGGCTGGCGCGAAACCTGTGCCGAACAAGGGTTAAGCGGCGAATTTATCCTGACCGCCAAGCTTAACGGCGCGGCTTATACCGAGGAAGAAGCCCGAATGGTGGCGGAGCTTTTCGGTAAATAAACTGACAATTTATTATTTTAAAATTACAAATCATATCAAAACTTGACAAAGTTGCCGATTTTGATTATAGTCGTATCTGAGTTAACATTGCCGATTTGACACAGCTTGCGGGCATAAACAGCTAAAGCGTATTTCATTTTCTGCTGTTTTTATTCCTTTCTTTATATCCAAGCCCGTTGTGTACAGCATCGGGCTTCTTTTTTTCCGGAAGTATCAGGAAGTATTTATGATTATTTTGGACAACGTTTCCAAACATTACCAAACGCGCGACAAAACCCGTTTTGCCGCCGTCGAACCGACCAGCCTCGAAATTCAAGACGGCGAAATCTTCGGTCTGATGGGCTATTCCGGCGCGGGCAAATCTACCCTGTTGCGCCTGATTAACCTGTTGGAACGTCCCGACAGCGGTAAGGTCAACGTGTGCGGACAAGAGCTGACCGCGCTTGATGCCGCCGCATTGCGTCAGGCGCGGCAGAATATCGGCATGGTGTTTCAACAGTTCAATCTTTTGAGCAACCGCACTGTTGCCGACAATGTTGCCTTTCCTTTGGAAATCGCCGGATGGTCGTCTGAAAAAATCAAAGAACGCGTTAAAGAATGCCTTGAAATCGTCGGCTTGACCGAACGCGCCGACCACTACCCCGCCCAGCTTTCCGGCGGACAAAAACAGCGCGTCGGCATCGCCCGCGCGCTCGCGCCCAAACCCCAAGTCATCCTCGCCGACGAACCGACTTCCGCCCTCGACCCCGCCACCACGCGCAGCGTCTTGGAATGTTTGGAAGACATCAACAAGCGCTTCAACGTCACCATCGTCATCGTGACCCACGAGATGAGCGTCATCCGCCGCCTGTGTGACCGCGCCGCCCTCTTGGATAAAGGCAAAGTGGTGGAAATCGTCGAAGTACGCGGCAACCAAATCCACGCCCAATCCGAAATCGGGCGCGAGCTGATTCGGGAGGACTGATATGGCAGACTTAACATTCGAACAAGCCGTTTCCACCATCGTCGGCATGAAAGACGAAATCGTCCGCGCCTTGGGCGAAACCTTCGTTATGGTCGGGTTGTCCACCACGATTGCCGTCATCTTCGGCACGCTCTTGGGCGTCTTGCTTTTCGTGACTTCCAACCGCCAGCTTCATTACAACAAGCCGGTAAATTTCCTGCTCGACAACTTAGTCAACCTGATGCGCGCCTTCCCCTTCGTCATCCTGATGATTGCCATGATACCCGCCACCCGCGCCATTGTCGGCAGCACCATTGGTCCGATTGCCGCCTCGCTGGTATTGAGCGTGTCCGGTCTGTTTTACTTCGCCCGACTGGTGGAACAAAACCTGCGCGAAGTCCCCAAAGGTGTGATTGAAGCCGCCACCGCCATGGGAGCATCGCCGCTTGCCATCGTCCGTAAAGTCCTCTTGAACGAAGCGCGCGCGGGCATGGTTTCCAGCATCACCGTCCTCGCCATCGGTCTGCTCTCATACAGCGCGGCGGCAGGCATGATAGGCGGCGGCGGCTTGGGCGACCTCGCTATCCGCTACGGCTACTACCGCTACCAAACCGAAGTCATCATCTTCATTGTTGCCATCCTCGTGCTGCTCGTTATCCTGATTCAAAGCACCGGCAACGCATTGGCGCGGAAATTGGACAAACGTTAAACCTCACAAACGTAAACAAGGTCGTCTGAAAATACACCTGATGCATTTTCAGACGACCTTTTGAGTGAAAAATACAACATGAAATCCGCCAAAAAAATTCTAATTGCCGTTTATTTAGTCAATATCGGCAATATCCTTTGGTACTTTATTGGCCCCATGAACCATATGCCGAAAATATGGTACATAGGGCTGAGTATCGGCATCTTTCTTGCCCAACTCGTCATCTTGGAAAAATTAGAACACCCGCCCTCCGACGTCAACGCGCGCAACAGCAAAATGATGCGTAACGATATGGGTTTCTTCATTTTACTGTGTCTCGGGTTATTGGCTGTCTTTATGATATGGTCCCTTATCGCCTCCCCTGTCCCCTTATGGGGCGTCCTTTCATTGGATGATATGATTTCCATAGGGGAAATGAACGGATCAATTGGCACGATGGACATCGATGAAATGGGCGAAATCAGCGAGCCGGATGAAAGTGCCATGATGGCTGAAGACTATGATGATGAAATGGACGGACACGCCGTAATCGACGGAACAGATGAAATGTATGAAAGTCCCGATACCGCCTTTGATGTTTCTCCGTTCGCCACCTCGTTGGATTGGCTTAAAATCATCTCAGCCCTGACTTTTAAAGCAGGATTGATTTGGCTGTGTTACCGTTCCGTCAAAGGGCTGTACTTCACCATAAAAAACCGTCCCGTTTCCCATAAATGGATTTAAAATTCAACCTGTCCCGACGGCAGAGGCCGTCTGAAAAATCGACTTAACACTTACCAGGAGTAAAACATGCAGACAAACACCTTATTCAAAACCCTTTCCGCCGCCGCGCTCGCCGTAGTACTCGCAGCCTGCGGCGGTCAAAAAGACAGCACACCAGCCGCATCCGCCGCATCGCCTGCCGCCGACAATGGCGCGAAAAAAGAAATCGTCTTCGGCACGACCGTCGGCGACTTCGGCGACATGGTCAAAGACCAAATCAAACCTGCGCTGGAGAAAAAAGGTTATACCGTCAAACTGCTTGAATTTGCCGACTACGTCCGCCCCAACCTCGCTTTGGCAGAAGGCGAACTGGACATCAACATTTTCCAACACAAGCCTTATCTGGACGACTTCAAAAAAGAACACAAATTAGACATCACCGAAGCCTTCCAAGTGCCGACTGCGCCTCTGGGTCTGTATCCGGGCAAACTGAAATCGCTGGACGAAGTGAAAGACGGCAGCAGCGTTTCCGCGCCTAACGACCCGTCCAACTTCGCCCGCGCGCTGGTGATGTTGAACGAATTAGGCTGGGTCAAGTTGAAAGACGGTGTGAATCCGCTGACTGCTTCCAAAGCCGACATCGCCGAAAACCTGAAAAACATCAAGATCGTAGAACTGGAAGCCGCACAACTGCCGCGTAGCCGCGCCGACGTTGATTTCGCCATCGTTAACGGCAACTACGCCATGAGCAGCGGCATGAAGCTGACCGAAGCCCTGTTCCAAGAACCGAGCTTCGCCTACGTCAACTGGGCAGCCGTCAAAACCGCCGACAAAGACAGCCAATGGCTCAAAGACGTAACTGAAGCCTACAACTCCGATGAGTTTAAAGCCTACGCGCGCCAACGCTTCGCAGGTTACAAATACCCTGCCGCTTGGGGTGAAAACGCCGCAGCCGGCGCGAAAGCCAAAGCCGCTTCCACAGCTTCAGCAGCAAGTGCTACCGCAGCCTCCGGCGCTTCCGCAGCGAAATAAACTGTAAACCCTAAAGTAAAAGGTCGTCTGAAAATCCAAATCAGGTTTCAGACGACCTTTTTGCCGTATATGGCGGTCAAATACATTCAAGGTAAAGTAATGCACCCCAATCTAATGCTGAAAGTTTGATTTTCATTAGGATTTCCTTAATATTTCCATATTTAAAGCGGCATAATGCCTGCCCAAAATTTGAATTTATAGTCAAAAAAAGTAATTCTAATCACAAAGGAATCGTATTCGCAAACAATAAAGGCTTGCGCCACAGACTTTAAGCCTAGTCGCAAGCCTTCTGCTTTCACATAGCGTGATCGGTTTACACCTCCGCCGATTTGCCGGTCACTTCCTCAAACGCTTGAATCAGCCTTCCAATCACGGCATCTTCGCCAAATTCGTTCAAGCAATCCGCGCGTAATTTTTCCGCTGAAAACTTTCCTCGTTCTTCATACATCCGAATCAGCGCCTCGCTCAATGCTTCTATATTTTCAGTCGGAATCAGATAACCATTATCCTCATTGACGATCGACTGAGGCCCGCCGCACATCGTTGCAATGACCGGCAAGCCTTGTGACAACGCTTCGATAAATACCACGCCGAACGTTTCCACTCGGCTGGCGAGCACAAAAGCATTGCTATGGCGCATCAAGTCCAAGACCTCTTCCGTTTTCAAAGCACCCAAAAAGGTGACGGCATGACCGATGCCCAACTCCTCGGTCAAGCGGCGCAGATTCGCTGCTTCCACGCCATTGCCGCCGATTTTGAGTTTGAGGAAGGGGTATTTCTCCAAAGCCTTGGCAAAGGCAGGGAGCAATAAATCATGGCCTTTGAGATGGCGTAAGTGGGAGACGGAGCAAAACGTGAAATCCTGATGAGATTTATCAAAAGGCTCGAACGGACGCGCAAAATTATCACCCAAAATATTCGGCAGATATTCCCAGTCCAATCCGTATTTCTCGCGCAGCAACGCACAAAAATCCTTGCTGACCGCAAAGCGTTCCTGACAATGTTGTGCGGATTCTTTCATGATCGGCCATTGGTTTGGGCGGACGAGATTGCGGGCGATTGCGCTGCTGTGTTCGGTAATCACATAAGGAATACCGTATTTTTTTGAGATTTCATACGCCAAAACGCCGCCGAAATTCATCGTATGCGCATGAAGGACATCAGGCTTACCGTTTTCCACCACATACCGCTTAAAAGCCTTCATGCCCGCCCTTACCCAACGGATACGGTCGATATCGACGACGGGGCAATGCGGGAAAAAATACATGCTGTCGTAAACATAAGTATTCAAACCGCCCTGATTGTGATGGCGCATTCCGTAAGGTCCGGTCAGAATACTTCTCCACTCCGTCCGCAAAGAACGGAACAAAGGCGCAATGACCCCTACTTTCAAACCCTTGCGCTGCAAAGCCTGCGCCTGCAAACGGAAGAAAATCCCGTCCACATCGGTTTCAGATTTCGGATACCACGATGGAAGAACGACAACATGCATTTTTTACTCCTTACACCAACCCTGCCAAAGACAATCTGCATCATTGCCCACAAAGTCAAAAAATATAAAAATCAATAATTTGGTTATATTATAAATAACAGCACATTTTCAAGTAATTATAAACAACAGCATTACAACTCAAAGCATGAATTAAACCATATATATGACAAGGTACTCAAACTGCAAGTTAAAAAAATCTTCATATTTTCTCAACCAACTGATTTAAATGAAAATAATATATGACATATAACAACACATTGAAAACTACGCATCGCCAAACCATCTCATCACGCGCATCGGCTTAATATAGTGGATTAAATTTAAACAAGTACGGCGTTGCCTCGCCTTGCCGTACTATTTGTACTGTCTGCGGCTTCGTCG
>JUNU01000006.1 GCA_001067655.1 Neisseria lactamica | reverse complement strand
GAAACGGTTGTAGTGCAGCCCGCTTTCTTCGTCGTAATACTGACCTTGGAAGCGGAACGGGATGTTGGCTTTGAGGCCGTCTGAAACGGTTTCGTTACGGATTCTGCCCCATGCTTCGTATTCCGCCGTCCATACGGCTTCGCCTTTTGCATTGTGTGCGGCAACCGGTGTGCCCAGATGGTCGAGTTGGTAATAAACCAATTCGGGCTGTGCTTCGGACTGTTCTTGGGGTTCGGGCGGGATTTTCAGCAGCGGATCGGTTTCGGGGTCGTAGCTGTACGG
>JUNU01000060.1 GCA_001067655.1 Neisseria lactamica | reverse complement strand
TTTGAGCTAAGGCGAGGCAACGCCGTACTGGTTTAAAGTTAATCCACTATAAGTAAGAAGACGGCTAAAGATATGCCCATTTCATTGCCAATCCCGAATCATACAGGATAAAGGTCGTCTGAAAAACCAAAACCCCGACTACAAACCATGTAATCGGGGTCGACATTAAAAAAAAGACTTAGTATTGGTATTGATTCTGCTCAGGATATTGGTTCTGCACCGGGTAGGGATATTGATTCTGTCCGGACATTTGAGGCTGTACTTGTTGGCGGTTGTCGATTCTGCTGCCGGTACGTTCCAATGCCTGACCTGCCTTACCGATACCATGCCCAATACCGCTGACAGAACGCCCGATAATGCGTGAACCATCTTCCCGAACGCCGTTCCAAGTATTGTGACAGCCTGCCAAAGTCAATAAAACCAGTGCAACAGATAATGCTTTCATGATGTGCTCCTATCGTTAGTATAGCCAATCCGCAGCTTTAAAAACTGCGGGTATGTTCCCATTGACAGTAATCAATCTCAGAGAGTTTATCGATTTTCCTGATTTTACGAGCGCATAACAAAAACACTTGGTAAGAGCCATAAATATTTTCAGACGACCTTTTGTACATCTGTCCTTAAGATGTCTGAATATGCTCTTGAAGAATCAAACCTCCAAGTTTTTACGCCACAACACCAACAGTTTGCCGATATGCTGAACCAGTTGCGCATCGACGGCTTCGCACAGCGCATTGCAAATTTCAACGCGCTCGGCTCGGTCGTCGCCGAATACACGGACCTTGATTAACTCATGCGCCGTCAGGGCGGCATCGGTTTCTTTGATAACGGACTCGGTCAAACCTTGCTGTCCCACCATTACAACAGGATGAAGGTGATGGGCGCGGGCTTTCAATTCCAAAATTTCTTTGGTGCTTAATTTATTGTCAGTCATGTTCTAGTGCTTGAAAAGAAAGAATAATGCGGCATTGTACGCGATTTGGCGCAATCTCGGGGGAAAATAACGTACAATACGGCGTTTCTCTAAATCATTAAATAAATTATGGCAGTACGTTCAAAATCATCAAAAGCCTGGCTTCACGAACACGTCAACGATCATTACGTCCACATGGCGCAAAAAGACGGCTATCGCGCCCGCGCCGCATATAAACTGCTGGAAATCAACGAAAAAGACAAATTAATCAAACCCGGTACGGTTTTGGCGGATTTAGGCAGCGCGCCCGGAAGCTGGTCGCAAGTAGCGGCAAAACTGGTCGGCAATTCAGGGCGCGTGTTCGCATTGGATATCCTGCCTATGGATGAAATAGAAGGCGTTTCTTTTATTCAGGGCGACTTCAGGGAGGACGAAGTATTGGTGCAATTTGAAACCCTGCTGGACGCCCGCCCGCTAGACCTTGTAATTTGCGATATGGCACCCAATATGTCGGGTAACGCCGTAACCGACCAAGCCCGCAGCTTTTACTTGTGCGAACTGGCTTTGGACTTTGCCGTCAATCATTTGAAAACGGGCGGCAGCTTTTTGGTGAAGGTATTTCAGGGAGCGGGCTATCAGGAATATATGACAGCCATGCGCGAAATCTTCGGAACGGTGCAGACGCGCAAGCCCGAAGCATCACGCAATCGTTCCAGTGAGATTTATTTATTAGGAAAAAATAAACGCTGACAATACAGGCAGCGTGTTTTAAAATCTTCCTTTCGTTTATCTTAATATCATGGAGTCTGGCTAAGTGGGGAATACCTTTAAGTCCATCCTGTTATGGGTCGCTTTGTGCGTCGGTCTGATGGCTGCGTTCAACGCACTGACCAGCAAGCAGGAAAACAAGCAGCAAATCGAATACTCTCAATTTATCCAACAGGTAAACAACGGTGAAGTGAGCAACGTCAAAATCGAAGGCTCCGCTATCATCGGTTATCTGATTAAAGGCGAACGCACCGACAAAACCACTTTCTTTACCAATGCGCCTTTAGACGATAGTTTGGTCAAAACGCTTCTTGACAATAAAGTCCGCGTCAACGTTATACCTGAAGAAAAACCGAGTATCCTTACCAGCCTGTTTTTCAGCCTGCTGCCGGTAATGCTGCTGATTGGCGCATGGTTCTACTTCATGCGTATGCAAAGCGGCGGCGGCGGTAAGGGCGGCGCATTCTCTTTCGGTAAAAGCCGTGCCCGCCTGATGGACAAAGAAACCAATAAAGTTACCTTTGCCGATGTCGCCGGTTGTGATGAAGTAAAAGAAGAAGTACAAGAAATCGTTGATTATCTGAAATCCCCCAACCGCTATCAGAGCTTGGGAGGTCGCGTTCCGCACGGCATTTTGCTGGCGGGCAGCCCGGGTACAGGTAAGACTTTGCTGGCAAAAGCCATTGCAGGCGAAGCCGGTGTACCGTTCTTCAGCATTTCAGGCTCCGACTTTGTCGAAATGTTCGTCGGTGTCGGTGCAAGCCGCGTGCGCGATATGTTTGAACAAGCGAAGAAAAACGCCCCTTGTATCATTTTCATTGACGAAATCGACGCCGTCGGCCGCCAACGCGGCGCAGGCTTGGGCGGCAGCAACGACGAACGCGAACAAACCTTGAACCAGCTTTTGGTCGAAATGGACGGCTTTGAAAGCAATCATACCGTTATCGTCATTGCCGCAACCAACCGCCCCGACGTACTGGATCCTGCATTGCAACGTCCCGGCCGCTTCGACCGTCAGGTTGTTGTTCCGCTGCCCGATATCCGCGGTCGCGAGCAAATCTTGAAAGTCCATGCGAAAAAAGTACCTCTGGACGAATCCGTAGATTTGACATCATTGGCACGCGGCACACCCGGCTTCTCCGGTGCGGATTTGGCCAACTTGGTCAATGAAGCCGCCCTGTTTGCAGGACGCCGCAACAAAATCAAAGTCGACCAAAGCGATTTTGAAGATGCCAAAGACAAAATCTATATGGGTCCCGAGCGCCGCAGCATGGTAATGCATGAAGACGAAAAACGTGCGACTGCCTACCATGAAGCAGGTCATGCGATTGTTGCCGAAAGCCTGCCGTTTACCGACCCGGTTCACAAAGTGACCATCATGCCGCGCGGACGTGCGCTCGGTTTGACTTGGCAGCTTCCCGAACGCGACCGTATCAGCATGTATAAAGACCAAATGCTGAGCCAATTGTCGATTCTGTTTGGCGGACGCATTGCCGAAGACATCTTCATCGGCCGTATTTCCACCGGCGCATCCAACGATTTCGAACGTGCCACCCAAATGGCGCGCGAGATGGTCACCCGTTACGGCATGAGCGATAAAATGGGCGTGATGGTTTATACGGAAAACGAAGACGAAGTATTCTTGGGACGCAGCATTACCCGTTCCCAAAACATTTCCGAAAAAACCCAACAAGAAATCGACGCAGAAATTCGCCGCATCTTGGATGAGCAGTATCAAGTAGCTTACAAAATCCTTGATGAAAACCGCGATAAGATGGAAATTATGTGCAAAGCCTTGATGGATTGGGAAACCATAGACCGCGATCAAGTGCTGGAAATTATGGCAGGCAAGCAACCCAGCCCGCCTAAAGACTACAGTCACAATCTGCGTCAAGACAATCCGGAACAATCTGAAACCAAAGCGGCAACACAAGTTCCGGAAGCAGTCAGTCAGCATGAATCTGCTTCCACAGAAACCGCTCAAGAGCCAACTGATAAAGCCCAAGAGTTATCTGACAAACCGGAAGACCAAGCTTAATCGCACAAAAGCAAACGGCAGCCCAAAAGCTGCCGTTTTTTTGTTTGCCTCACCCTATTTCTACGGCTGATATCAACAATTATAGTGGATTAAATTTAAACCAGTACGGCGTTGCCTCGCCTTAGCTCAAAGA
>JUNU01000059.1 GCA_001067655.1 Neisseria lactamica | reverse complement strand
ATATTACCAATACGATTTAGAAAACCAACTCGTCCGCGCCGAAATCAAAAAGCCCGCCGGCAATACCGAAATCTGGACATACGCCTACGACCCGTTCGGACGAAGACTGAGTAAGGAAAGAAAAGACAAACTTGCTTGGACGAGTACCAACCCAAAACGCACCCACTTTGTTTGGGACGGAACGCGATTACTTCAGGAGTACACCTACAAAGGCAGCTACACCTATATCTACACCGACCAAGACAGC
>JUNU01000058.1 GCA_001067655.1 Neisseria lactamica | reverse complement strand
CTCTTTGAGCTAAGGCGAGGCAACGCTGTACTGGTTTAAAGTTAATCCACTATACCGCTGCCGAAGGTTTTCCTGCGGCAAAAATGTCAAACAAAGGATTTTTCACATGTCTCAATACGATGTAGTAGTCATTGGCGCAGGCCCCGGCGGATATGTTGCCGCCATCCGCGCCGCCCAACTGGGTTTCAAAACCGCCTGTGTCGATGCGGGCGTCAACAAAGCAGGCGACGCGCCCGCGCTGGGCGGCACCTGCCTGAACGTCGGCTGCATTCCTTCCAAAGCCCTGTTGCAGTCGAGCGAACATTTCCATGCTGCGCAGCATGATTTTGCCGAACACGGCATCAGCGTCGGCGACATTAAATTCGACGCGGCGAAAATGATTGCACGCAAAGACGCCATCGTAACCAAGCTCACCGGCGGCGTGAAATTCCTGTTCCAAAAAAACAAAGTAACCAGCCTGTTCGGTACGGCTTCATTTGCCGGTAAAAACGGCGATGCCTACCAAATCGAAGTCGATAACAAAGGCGAAAAAACCGTTATCGAAGCCAAACACGTCATCGTAGCAACCGGTTCCGTACCGCGTCCGCTGCCGCAGATTGCCATCGACAATGTAAAGGTATTGGACAACGAAGGCGCATTGAACTTGACCGAAGTGCCCGCCAAACTCGGCGTCATCGGTTCGGGTGTGATCGGTTTGGAAATGGGTTCTGTATGGAACCGTGTCGGTTCGCAAGTTACCATCCTCGAAGCCATGCCGACCTTCCTTGCCGCCGCCGACCAGCAAATCGCCAAAGAAGCCTTCAAATATTTCACCAAAGAGCAGGGCTTGAACATCGAGCTGGGCGTGAAAATCGGCGACATCAAATCTGAAGGCAAAGGCGTGTCCGTTGCCTACCAAACTGCCGCAGGCGAAGCCAAAACCGAAGTCTTCGACAAACTCATCGTCGCCATCGGCCGCATTCCGAACACCAAAGGCTTGAACGCCGAAGCCGTCGGCTTGGAAAAAGACGAGCGCGGCTTTATCAAGGTGGACGGCGAATGCCGCACCAACCTGCCTAATGTCTGGGCAATCGGTGATGTGGTTCGCGGCCCGATGCTGGCGCACAAAGCCAGCGACGAAGGCGTGGCGGTTGCTGAGCGCATCGCCGGTCAGAAACCGCATATCGACTTCAACAACGTACCGTTCGTGATTTATACCGACCCTGAAATCGCTTGGGTCGGCAAAACCGAAGAGCAACTTAAAGCCGAAGGCGTGGAATACAAAAAAGGCACTTCCGGCTTCGGTGCAAACGGTCGCGCGTTGGCAATGGGCAAGGCGAAAGGTACGGTCAAAGTGTTGGCGGATGCCAAAACCGACCGCATCTTGGGCGTACACATGATCGGCCCGGTTGTCAGCGAATTGGTTACCGAAGGCGTCACTGCGCTCGAATTCTTCGCCAGCAGCGAAGACATCGCCCGCATCATCCATGCCCATCCGACCTTGTCCGAAGTGGTTCACGAAGCCGCACTGGCCGCCGACAAACGCGCTTTGCATGGCTAATCAGGACAAGTAAAGCATAAAAGGTCGTCTGAAATTTTTTCAGACGACCTTTTCGGAAAGATGAATGTTCGCAAGTGATGTTCTGATGGGTATAGAGAGAAAGTAGGGCATATCGGTTGCCGCTGTTCTCGTATCAGAATGACGATTTCAGCTAAATCTACTATATAATCGGCGATACATTCACAGACAGCATTTGATTATGAATAAAGAAGTAATCGGTATCCTGTTTATACCGATGGGCATCATCAGTATGTGTATGGCCGCGTTGTGGCAGATGTATGTGATGATGACCGAAACTTATACGCTCAACCGTTTCAAAGACAAAGAATTGGTTTGGCGCGTGGCTTTGTTATTTATCAGTTTCAGCCTTGCCGTTTACCTGCTCTGCCCGAATTCGCGTAAAAAAGGCATCGTCTTTTTTATCCTCGGGGGCGGCGGCGCAATCATGTATCTGCTTGCGCGGATGTGGTTGCCGTTCAGCAAGTGAAACGACGATTTTCCGACCGCCGAAAGGTCGTCTGAAACGCACGGGGTTGCCATTCAGAGGCAGTCTCAGGGCATTCCACTAATCTAAAGGAGAAATCCATGAATCTACACGAGTATCAGGCTAAAGAACTGCTGGCAGGCTACGGCTTGCCCGTGCAAGGCGGTATTTTGGCGCACAACGGCGAAGAAGCCGTGGCCGCTTACGACAAACTGGGCGGCAAATTTGCCGTCGTCAAAGCCCAAGTCCACGCAGGCGGACGCGGTAAAGCGGGCGGCGTAAAAGTCGTCAAAAGCCGTGAAGAAGCCAAAGAAGTGGCAGAAAGCCTGATTGGCACCAATCTGGTTACTTATCAAACCGATGCCAACGGTCAGCCGGTCAACAGCGTTTTGGTTTGCGAAGACATGTATCCGGTGCAAACCGAGCTGTATTTGGGCGCGGTGGTTGACCGTTCTACCCGTCGCATCACATTCATGGCTTCGACCGAAGGCGGTGTGGAAATCGAAAAAGTTGCCGCTGAAACCCCTGAAAAAATCTTCAAAGTAACCGTTGACCCGCTGGTCGGCCTGCAACCTTGCCAAGCGCGTGAAGTTGCGTTCCAACTGGGCTTGAAAGACAAACAAATCAACGAGTTCGTCAAACTGATGACCGGCGCGTACAAAGCGTTTGTCGAAAACGACTTTGCCCTGTTTGAAGTGAACCCGCTGGCAGTCCGCGAAAACGGCGCGCTGGCCTGTGTGGACGGCAAAATCGGTATCGACAGCAACGCCCTCTACCGCCTGCCGAAAATCGCCGAATTGCGCGACAAATCCCAAGAAAACGAACGCGAGCTGAAAGCCTCCGAATTCGACCTGAACTACGTTGCGCTGGAAGGCAACATCGGCTGTATGGTGAACGGCGCAGGTTTGGCGATGGCAACCATGGACATCATCAAACTCAAAGGCGGCCAACCTGCCAACTTCCTCGACGTAGGCGGCGGCGCGACCAAAGAGCGCGTAGTTGAAGCGTTTAAACTGATTCTCGAAGACAAATCCGTCAAAGGCGTATTGATCAACATCTTCGGCGGTATCGTCCGTTGCGACATGATTGCGGAAGCCATCGTGGCAGCTGTGAAAGAGATCAACGTTGACGTGCCTGTCGTTGTCCGTCTGGAAGGCAACAACGCCGAACTCGGCGCGAAAATCCTGAACGAATCAGGTCTGAAACTGACTTCCGCCGACGGTCTGAATGACGCAGCCGAAAAAATTGTCGCAGCCGTAAACGCCTAAGGAGAAAAGAATGAGCGTATTGATTAATAAAGACACCAAAGTATTGGTTCAAGGTTTCACCGGTAAAAACGGTACTTTCCACTCCGAACAAGCTCTGGCTTACGGCACTAAAGTCGTCGGCGGCGTAACCCCGGGCAAAGGCGGTCAAACCCACCTGAACCTGCCTGTGTTCAACACCATGAAAGAAGCGGTTAAAGAAACCGGCGCGGACGCATCCGTAATTTACGTTCCCGCTCCGTTTGTGTTGGACTCTATCGTTGAAGCCGTTGATTCCGGCGTAGGCTTGGTGGTTGTGATTACCGAAGGCGTACCGACTCTGGACATGCTCAAAGCCAAACGCTATCTGGAAACCAACGGCAACGGTACCCGCTTGGTCGGTCCTAACTGCCCGGGCGTGATTACTCCGGGCGAGTGCAAAATCGGCATTATGCCGGGCCACATCCACACTCCGGGACGCATCGGCATCATTTCCCGTTCCGGTACATTGACTTACGAAGCTGTGGCACAAACCACCAAACTGGGCTTGGGTCAATCAACCTGTATCGGTATCGGCGGCGACCCGATTCCGGGTATGAACCAAATCGACGCGCTGAAACTCTTCCAAGAAGACCCCGATACCGACGCCATCATCATGATCGGTGAAATCGGCGGTACTGCGGAAGAAGAAGCAGCCGAATACATCCAATCCAACGTAACCAAACCCGTCGTCGGCTACATCGCAGGTGTGACCGCTCCTAAAGGCAAACGCATGGGCCACGCCGGTGCGATTATCTCCGGCGGCAAAGGTACTGCGGAAGAAAAATTCGCCGCTTTCGAAAAAGCCGGCATCGCCTACACCCGCAGCCCTGCCGAATTGGGCAGCACCATGCTGGAAGTGTTGAAAGCAAAAGGCTTGGCATAATAACGCTTAGTCGTTTTGACTGAAAAACCGAAAGGTCGTCTGAAAACTTGGAAACAGGTTTTCAGACGACCTTTTTACTTGGTTTCCCATAATCTGAGAATTTCGTTAGGCGTTTGTTTCCAGCGTTATAGTGGATTAAATTCAAATCAGGACAAGGCGACGAAGCCGCAGACAGTACA
>JUNU01000057.1 GCA_001067655.1 Neisseria lactamica | reverse complement strand
ACAGCAGCCGTGCGCCGCCGTCGGGGGAGGTGATTTGGTAGAGGTCGTCTGAAATCTGAGAAAAGAAGATTTGTTCGTAAGGATCGAAATAGGCGTCATCCAGACCGTAGGGATTTTCTTCGGCGGAAGCAGGTCTTGGGGCAGCTTCTTCCTCATATAAATCGTCTTCATCGTCGTCGGCCGCAGAATAAGGCTCGTCCGCTTCGTCTCTGATATCCGGCAACGGAATTTCCCTGCCCTGCTCATCAATATAAAGGAAACCGTCGGCAGTCCGGACAAGACGCATGGAGAACGGCAGCGACCAACCTTGCCCCAACCAGCCGTTGCCTATTTGGTCGGAATAGTAGCTGCGCTGCCAAACAAGGGGAAGCGGGGAATCGAAAGCAAAGTCGGTCTCAGTATCGTCAAATAGAACTTTGATACCGAGTACGGCGTTCACGGGGTTACCGATAGCAGCAGCGACTTTACAAGGAATACAGTGGCCATGACCCGAGGTAACTATCCCACCATCAAAACCCATGCCCATACCGCCACTAAAACCACTGACCATTTTACGGGAAGGGGGTTTGGGGCCCGGCTGACCGGGTATCATGGACGCAAGGGAAACCAGTTCGGATATGGCATCAACTGCATCGGCTGCAGCAGAATCAGGCGCAACTATGGAAAGGGCAGTGGAAGCGACATCGGCAACCATCTCTATCACATCAACCGGTCCGGCTGCATTGGTCAGCGGCTCAGGTGGATTGGCAGAGCCTTGAGACACCATGGCTGGTGCGGCTGGTTTAGGAATGAGAACACCGAAAGTGTTACCGAAAGAGGCCATGCGCTTACTCCCTCCGTCGAGATTCTATTGATATTGAAATGGAAAACCTAAGTTGCTTACAGATTTACAAGTTTGGATCAAAATCGCTTTTGAATATATTTTGAAAATAGCATGACATAATGCGAAGATTATAACAAACAACAAACTGCAAATAAATTGTAAAGTAAGACACTAAAATAATAAAAAATGTTCCAAAAATACTTCTTTATCATACAAATATTACTTTAGTTATTCTTTTAATAAGGAAAAAAATATATTAATACATAAACCAAAATTATGGTAAAGTATATATACAGTGGCTATCGCGGACATAACTCATAGCCAAAGCATAATCGATACCCTAAGTAACTTTATCATTTGTTAATTTTACATTATGTGATTGTTATTTATGCAGCAAAGCAAAATCTACTTTTTCGGAAAACTAAATCAGTCTCGTGATTTTATTGTTTCTGAAAATCTCCAGTCTAATGATAAAAACTTTTGGGATGGATGGTTTGATCGTTGCAACAACCAAGACAAACTCATTCCGTTTACCCGAAAGACGCTTTCTGTATCGCGGATTTGGCTGTTTTGCATTAAACTGTCTGATAGCATTACCTATATTGGGCTAACGGCACTCAGTTCAGACCAAACAGGTCGGCAATATCCTTTTGTACTATTCCAAAAACCTTACCCCCTTCCAGAACAGTTAAAATCTATTAATTTTTTCTCTCAAAACATAGATTTTTTTAACCAAACATTAATAAATGGTAAATGTATTATAACAAATTGTTTAGGTACACTTTATAAGTCTGACCATCCGTTACCCGAACCTTTCCTTAATTTTTTATCTAAATCAGATAACATTGGCAGCTTTTGGCTGGACTACGAAAGCGGTTACCATATAGAAAGAGACGGAGAGCTCACCTGCTCTCTGTTCAATAAAATATTTGGATTATAAATAGATGAATACATTTCCCTTGTGGGCAGAACCTATTTCCGCCGACACCCCTGAAGGGGTAAATATTGAATACGACAGCCGCTTTTTAGAGCTTCAAAGCGCTGCCGAAGGGAAACCGGAAAGGCAATATGGCGACACCATCATCCCTGCTGAAGAGCCTGATTGGGCAACAGTAGAGAAGCTGTGCAATCAATTGCTGGCTGAATCGAAAGACCTTCATGTTTTGTCCTATTACACACAGGCGCTCACTGCAAAACATGGTCTGGTTGGCTTTTGCGCCGGTTGTGAAGCCATCAAAACCAATGTGGATTTGTATTGGAAATCCCTATATCCCAAGCTCGAAGATGAAGACGGTGAACCCGACCCGTTTTATCGAATCAATGCGCTAAGTGCATTCACTACGCATGACGGCATCGCCAAAGAAGTATTTTCAGCCAAATTATTAGTAAACGGACTGACCCAACAGCCTATTACCGTTAAAGAAGCAGTTTCCGTCTTGCAAGGCAATGACCCGCAAAGCTATCCGGGCGGCAAAGAACGTTTGATGCTCGATATCAGGGTAAGTGCCGATACCGGCAAACCGGAATTGATTGCCTTAATCCAGGCATTAGACCATCTGAAAGATATTCAAAACACTTTCTCGACCCAGCTGCAAGACGAGCACTCACTCAATTTTGAAGTGATTCAAAAACCGCTCACCCTGATCCACAAAGCCATCAATTACAACGATGGAAGTACCCCGCAGCTGCAACAGACTGAACAAACAGAACAACCCGCTAAAACGCCCGTTTCAACCGTTGCTCAAGAGCAATCGACCCTTCAAGAAGCGGATGCATGGCGTCGTCTGAATATCAAAAATCGGGCTGATGTCGATTTGGCTTTGGAAAAAATCTGCATTTACTTTGAAACACTGGAACCCAGCCATCCTGCTCCGTTATTTATCCGCAGGGTACAGCGGCAAATGAATATGAACTTCTACGACATCATGAAAGATATCAGTCCTGAAAGCATTGCCAATCTGGAAGTTTTGATCGGGAAGCAGGACGAAGAAACGGGAACTTCCAACGAATAAGCTAGTCTATCCGCAATATTTAAAGTTCGTTTAAATAAACAACTTTTATCATTTAAAGGTCATTGAATATGTCACGAAACAAATCATCCGGACAAAAATTTATTGCCCGCAACCGGGCGCCTCGCGTACAGATTGAGTACGATGTAGAACTTTACGGTTCTGAGAAAAAAATTGAGCTTCCATTCGTTATGGGTGTGATGGCAGATTTGGTCGGTAAACCCGTAGAGCCGCTACCTGAATTGGCCGAACGTAAATTTTTGGAAATTGACGTAGATAATTTCGATGAACGCATGAAAGCCCTCAAACCGCGTGTGGCATTTAATGTCAAAAACACGCTTACCGGGGAAGGCAACTTGAATGTAGAGCTTGAATTGGAAAGCATGGATGATTTCTCTCCGGCAGCAATAGCCAAAAAAGTAGGTCCTTTAAACGAACTCCTGCAAGCGCGTACAGAACTTGCCAATCTGCTTTCATATATGGATGGTAAGAGCGGTGCTGAAGAATTAATCGGAAAAGTCTTGGGAGACAGCGAGCTGCTGAAAAGCCTTGCAGCTGCACCTAAAGCAACAACCAAAGACGAGCAGTAATTTCAGATGAAATCAATAAAGTGAGCGTGAATCATGACTGAAAAGCAATTAGACATCCAAGGGGACAGCGGCGCGAAAAGTGTGTTTGCTGCAAATGAATTTGAACAGCTGCTGCAAAAAGAATTCAAACCCAAAACTGAAGAAGCCAAAAGTGCTGTCAATAATGCCGTAGCGACACTGGCACAGCAAGCTTTGCAAAACGCCATTACTATTTCAGACGACACTTATCAAACCATCGAAGCGATTATTGCAGAGATCGACAGAAAACTTTCCGAACAGATCAATTTGATTTTGCATCATGAAGATTTCCAAAAGCTGGAAGGCGAATGGCGCGGCCTGCATCATTTGGTTACCAATACCGAAACCGATACTTTGTTGAAAATCAAAGTATTGCCCATCTCCAAAAAAGAAGTTGCCCGCAACTTAAAACGCTTCAAAGGTACCGCTTGGGATCAAAGCCCCCTATTCAAACGCATTTATGAAGAAGAATACGGCCAGTTTGGTGGCGAGCCTTTCGGCTGTTTGATTGGCGACTACTATTTTGATCACTCTGCACCCGATGTGGAAATGCTTAATAGTCTTGAAAAAATTGCCGCCGCCGCACACTGTCCGTTCATCGCCGGCGCATCCCCCAAATTAATGCAGATGGAATCTTGGCAAGAGTTGGCTAATCCTCGTGATTTGAGCAAAATCTTCCAAAATGCCGAATATGCCCCATGGCGCAGCCTGCGTGATTCCGAAGATTCGCGTTATATCGGTTTGGCTCTGCCACGTTTCTTATCCCGTCTGCCTTACGGTGCCACGACAAATCCTGTCGATGAGTTTGACTTCGAAGAAGAAACTGAAGGCGCGGATCACAACAAATACACATGGGCCAATGCGGCTTATGCAATGGCGGTAAATATTAACCGTTCATTCAAATATTATGGTTGGTGTACCTCAATCCGTGGCGTGGAATCCGGCGGTATCGTTGAAAACCTTCCCTGCCACACATTCCCGACAGATGACGGCGGCGTGGATATGAAATGTCCAACTGAAATCGCCATCAGTGACCGCCGCGAGGCCGAATTGGCAGCATTGGGATTTATGCCGTTGATTCACCGTAAAAATACCGACTTGGCCGCGTTTATTGGTGCTCAATCACTGCATAAACCGTCTGAATATTATGATCCGGATGCTACCGCCAACGCCCGCTTGTCTGCGCGTCTGCCTTACCTGTTTGCGTGCTGTCGTTTCGCGCACTATCTGAAATGTATCGTACGCGACAAAGTCGGTTCGTTCCGCGAGCGTGAAGACATGGAACGTTGGTTAAACGAATGGATTATGAATTATGTAGATGGAGACCCGATTAACTCCACTCAAGAAACAAAAGCCCGTAAACCGTTGGCCGCTGCTGAAGTGGTTGTGGAAGAAGTTGAAGACAATCCCGGATATTACACTTCCAAATTCTTCCTGCGCCCGCACTACCAACTCGAAGGCCTTACCGTTTCATTGCGCTTGGTTTCCAAACTGCCTTCGGCTAAACAGGAATAGTCGGGTTTGGTTTATTTAGGTGGGCATGCTCATGCCCTGTTGTTAAATCCCTTAATTTTTTTTAACCTTTTAACAAGGAGAGTAAAAACATGGCTATTGATATGTTCATGAAAGTTGAAGGTGTTAACGGCGAATCAAAAGATTCCAACCACAAAGACTGGACCAACATCGAAAGTTTTGATTGGGGTGCCGAGCAACCTGGTTCGATGACCAGCGGTGGTGGCGGTGGTGCCGGTAAAGTCAATTTCAATGACTTGACCGTAGTTGCCGCTATTGACAAAGCCGCTCCGACCATTCTGAAAAACTGTGCTACCGGCCAACACTTGAGCAAAGTAGAAATTTCCGTATGCAAAGCCGGTGGCGAACAGATCGAATATTCGCGCACTACTTTGGAAGATGTCTTGGTAACCGGCGTGAAATTCATCGGTGTACAAGACAACGATGCGCTGAAAATGCGTTATTCCTTCCAAGCTGCCAAAGTGAAAAACCAATATTGGGAACAAACCGATAAAGGTTCTAAAGGCGCTGAAGTTCAAATGGCCTTCAACATCAAAGAAAACAAATCCGCATAACCACTATGCGCATTTAACTGCAGAAGCCTGGCTTAAAAGGCGTTTTAAGTCAGGCTTTATTACAATAAATTTACTTTTCAAACGACCTCTGTCCTCCTGAAAAGTTAATCGGGTTTCGACTATTACACACTTTATACAAATAAATAAGGAGTTGCTGGGATGGATTTGAAGACTAAATTAACGGACATGATTGAGCTTGTACGTTCAAATCCTGACAATCAGGAACATCGTTTGGCATTGATTCAATACCTCTGTCTGAGTGCCAAATGGGAACAGGCTTTAAAGCAAATCGGGCAATACCAAAAACTGTTTCCCGATACTCAAAAGCCTCTGATGCTCTACCTTATTGAAAACATTTCTGCCGAAATGCGTCGTCAAGCAGTCTTGGAAACACAGCAAAAACCCAAAACTCTGGAACAGCACGCAAGCAAACTCGATATTCTTCAAAAACAACTCTCTTTAGTTGCTCATGTTGCAGAGAAAAAAAACTCTGCCCTCACTGCCGACTACGAAGCCTTATCCGACTGTATCGACGGTACACCAGCGCACATCACTTATCTTCTGGCAGATAAATCGGTTGCCGAAACCGACAGCAACTGGATTATGGATGGCGACGTACGTACTGCTTTTGTTTATGAATTCTTCTATCAAGGCCACTACTATTGGCAAACTTGGGACTCTATTGAAAGTATAGCTTTCAAAGCACCCAGCTCATTGCTCGACATCATCTGGAGGTCGTCTGAAATCAAATTTACCGACGGCGAATGTATCCAATGTACCAGTCCTGCCCGCTATGCTGTTTTGCCGGATGCAGAAACCAAATGGTCGGATATGTTGATGAACTGCTCACAAACAGACTGGATAGAAGTAGCCGAACAGCTCTTTACAGGCATGGGTCAAAAAAACCTGTATACCGACAGCCATGATTTTGGTCTCTTGGATATTCGCAATATTAAATTCGGACAACAGCGTTAAACCCTATCCATCCTCCGACTATCGCAATCAATCATGTCGCAATTCAGAAACCAACTGCTGCCTTCTTTGTTTGACAGACTGACAGATGAAGAGCCGCGCAAAAAAAAAGAGGCACGCCCCGATCAGGTCATCAATCTTGACCAATATCGGCAGGCAGTGCTGCGCGATATTCTTTACCTGCTGAATACCTGCAACATGCAAGCGGAAACCATGGAGAAAGATCTGCCTGTTAACGTGCGCTCGTCCACACTCAATTACGGCATTCCGCCCCTGTCGGGAGTGAATTTCTCCGATATAGAATGGCAGGATGTAGAACAAAACATCAAACAAGCCATCATCGATTTCGAACCACGCCTTGAAAGCAAAACCCTGCAAGTTATCGTGAATACCGTAGACGATGATGACGATGCTTTACACAACAAACTTATTATTGAAGTCAAAGGTTACCTGAAACTCAATCCTTATCCCAAAGAGTTCTTGCTGAGAACCAGTATGGATGTCGAGACCGGGTTGTTTGACTTGTTAGATGGGGGAAATAGGTCTTGAACAACAAGTTATTGTCTTACTACAATAAAGAACTGACCTTCCTGAAGGAAATGGGCAGGGAATTTGCACAGCAATATCCCAAAATCGCCTCCCGATTGGCACTGGATACAACCGACATCCCCGACCCCTATGTTGAAAGGTTATTGGAAGGTGTAAGCTTTCTCACTGCCCGCACCCAACTCAAGCTGGATGCGGAATATCCCCGTTTCGTACAAAGAATCTTGGAAGTCGTTTACCCAGACTTCATCAATCAGAAACCGGCAGCAGCTATTGTCAATTTGGAACCTACCGGTCAATACAACGCCGACGTGATCAATCTACTGGAACGTGGCAGAGTATTGCGCTCATTACCCATCGACGAATTCAAAGTAAGTTGCCCGTTTTCCGTAACCAAAACCACTGAAATCCTACCTTTACGCATAGAAAAAGCTAAATATACCGATTCGCTCGGCTATTTACCAAGTACGCTTCCCGCGCTCAAGGCATCTGCCGGGAAAAAAGTGCAATCTGCCTTGCGTTTGGACTTCTCACTCAGCGTACCTGGCGCATGTTCGGAAATGTTGCCGGATAAATTGTCTGTGTTTTTAGGTACGGAACTTTCTAAATCATCTGCACTGCTGTTTTTACTGGCCTCCGAATGCGTGGGCGTCGTTTGCCACAGTTATGAGAACCCCAAACAATGGTATTACCCGTTGTCCTCCAAACCGGAACATCGGGGATTTCGGGAAGATGAAGCCTTATCGTTTAATTTGGATAAATCCGTCAGTGCATTCCGGATTATGCAGGAATACGCGCGTCTGCCGGAAAAATTCCTGTTTGTCGCTCAAAAAGATATCAAACAGGCTGTCCGTCAGGCTGAGAATGACGGACATTTGCCCAAAGTACCCGAACATTTGGAAGAAATCGTAAACGATAAGGGTGTCAATAAAAAAATCATTACCTATCGCAAACGTTATTTCAGTCTTTCATTTTTATTCAGCAACAAAATACCCGAATTGACAGAATTGATTGGTGTAGAGGATTTTTCCGTCAATGCGGTGCCTGTGGTAAACCTTTTCAGAAAAAAAAGCTCCCGCTTCCCTGTAAATATCCAAGACCAGGAACACCACGTCATCATCGACCGTACACAACCTTTAAATTATGAAATCTACGCCATCGAACAAGTAAAAGGTTTTGACACCAACAACCGTCAAACCGTTGCATTTTCACCGATGTACAAAGCGCCGGATATGGGACTCTTCCCCGAAACCCAAACTCAGCATGCTTATTTTTCAGCACGGCGTGCAGACAGAGTTCCATCGGAAAATTCTGTCAAAAATGGCTTCCGTTCTTCCTACTTAGGCAGCGAAGTATTTTTGTCTCTGGCCGACAATCGGGATTACGCCTTCAATTCTGGCATACAACATCTTTCCGTAGATGCTTGGTGTACCAGCAGGGATTTGCCACTGATGATGCCGCGCGACGGAGAGTCTGATTTCCTGATTGAAGGCTTCCTGCCGGTTAACTCTATCAAGCTGATTTCTAAGTTAACACGTCCTCAAGCGGCTGTGAGTGAGGATCGAACACTTTGGTCGTTCTTAAACCAATTAAGCTTGAACTATCTGTCATTATTAAACGTCGATCAGGAAGATGCACCGGTTACCTTAAAAGAGCTTTTAATGGTGTTTGTTTCTTCCGAAAATGATTTGCTGAAAAAACAGATTGAGTCGATTACACGCGTTGAGACCTCCACCGTGAACAAAGTAGTCCGTCATTATGGAGTCGCAGCTCCTGTTCGAGGCATCAAAATCACGGTTACATTGGATGAAGCACAATTGGGCGGGATCCACCCCTTCTTGTTCGGATCGGTTTTAAACCATTACTTCCAACGTTTGGTGTCAATTAACTCATTCATACAGCTTCAAATTGACACGCTCCAACAAGGACACATGGCTACTTGGCCGACTGCTGTTGGAGAGAGGGTAATCGTATGAGTCCGGTTAACGCTCAAACAGATTTTGGCGACTCATTGGACGACACATGGGATGAAAAACTGACAGGCTTGTTAAACAAAGTCGCATCTCAGCCGTATAAATACGATTATTTTTCACTCTTGCGCCAGCTTGAGTCCGTCAAATTTGTTACCGGCGGAAAATTATTAGGCAAAGCCGTCAGCCCGAAAATGGAAAAAATAAGGATTCGCCAAGAGCCATCGCTTATTTTTGCTCCTCGCAACATCCAGTCGGTTGCCCTATCGCCGCGTTATGTGGAAATTTCCATCAACGGATTCGGTTTGTTCGGACCATCTGGTCCCCTGCCTTTGCATTTGACCGAATATGCCTATGAGCGCCAACACCAGCACGGCGACCGAACATGGACCGGTTTTGCCAATATGTTGCAACACCGTTTGGCTGTCTTGTTCTATCGGGCATGGGCCAACGCTCAAAGCATTACTTCTTTAGACAAAAATGCTGAAGACCGTTTTGGGAAATATATCGCTAGTTTCAATGGTCTGGATACACCGACCATACATAATAAAGGCTTAATCCACGAATTCGCTAAACGTTATTTTGCCGGTCTGCTGATGAAACAGAGTCGGTCGGCAGCCAGTCTTCAACAACTGCTTAACCGTTATTTCAAAGTCCCCGTTACCATTCAAACCAATGTCGGATATTGGGTTGAGGTTGCGGAAGAAAAAACGCAAATCGGCATCATGGGTAACTATACGCTGGGAGATGGCTTGCTGCTGGGAGACAAGCTTTACGATGTTCAAAGTAAATTCCGCATCATCATTGGCCCACTTACCCTACCCGCTTACCGATCATTCTTTAAAGACGGCATCAACACCGCCCGCTTACGAGAGTGGGTAAGACTGTTTGCCGCAGATGAATATGAATGGGATATACAGCCTGTTTTAATGCAAAAAGAAGTACCGCTCATGGACTTAGGCGGACAAACACAACTCGGCTTAACAACTTGGCTGGGGAATGTTTCCCGTGATGCCGAAGACTTGATCGTCAGCAACCATTAAACAGCTTTTTCAGACGACCCCTTTGTCGGAAAAAACTTCTTTCAAACTATTTTTAGACATACTTGGAATAATTTAATTAAGGACACATTATGTCAAACATCAGCCGCAGCGTATTATTTGGTAAGTTGAATACTACCTTGTATAAAACTTTGGAAAATGCCTACACCTTCTGCCGTCTTCGTGAAAACAGCTACGTTGAGCTGGTTCACTGGCTTCATTCTCTGCTGCAAACCGAGAAAACCGACATCTTCTGTCTGATCAACAGTTTTAATTTAGACGAAGCCAGAGTCCGCAAAGATGTATTAACAGCAGTTGAAAAACTTCCAGCCGGCTCGACTGCCGTCATCGATTTTTCCGAACATATCCAAACCCTTGTTGAACAAACTTGGACATACAGTTCGCTCAAATTCGGCACTGACAAAATCCGTACTGCTCATATTTTCTACACCATTCTGGAAAATAAAACTTTGCAGAGCATTGTGGCCAATATTTCATCCGAGTTCCTCAAAATCAAACCTGAAACATTGGCAAACAATATCATCGCTATTACTGCAAACTCTGAAGAAAATCTTGATGTTACCCAAAACGCCTTATCTTCGGAGCCTAACGCTACCCACAAAGAAAGTGCCTTGGCCAAATACGGCAGCAATCTCACTGAAAAAGCTAAAAATGGCGAAATAGATCCCCTTACCGGTCGCGATACCGAAATCAGGCAAATGATTGACATCCTGATGCGCCGTCGTCAAAACAATCCGATTCTGACAGGCGAAGCCGGTGTCGGTAAGACAGCCGTCGTCGAGGCATTGGCATTGCGTTTGGCTGCTGGAGATGTTCCGCCGGGATTGAAAGACGTTCAATTAATCCTGCTGGATATAGGTTTGCTCAAAGCAGGTGCCAGCATCAGCGGAGAATTTGAATCACGCCTTAGAGCGGTTATGGACGAAGTGGAATCCAGCCCGACTCCCATTGTGCTCTTTATCGACGAAATCCATACCTTGATTGGTGCAGGTGGTGCAGCCGGCACTGGCGATGCAGCCAACCTGCTCAAACCTGCGCTGGCCCGTGGCAAACTGCGTACCATCGGCGCGACAACATGGGCAGAGTACAAAAAATACTTTGAAAAAGACCCTGCCTTAACCCGCCGTTTCCAAGTGGTACAAGTAGATGAGCCTGACGAAAACAAAGCCATCAACATGCTTAGGGCATTGAATGCTTCTTTGGAAAAACACCATAACGTGATTATTCTCGATGAAGCAATTCAGGCAGCCGTGAAGCTTTCCCACCGCTACATCCCTGCACGCCAACTTCCTGATAAAGCTGTCGGCTTAATTGATACTGCCTGCGCGCGAGTTGCAGTCAGCCAGCATGCTATACCCGGCAGCATCGAGTTTCTGCGCAAGAAATCCGAAGCATTAAAGCTTGAACAAGCAAATTTGGAACGTGAGAAAAAACTCAGTTTCGATTCTGAAACACGGATAACCAATATCGGCAAAGAATTAACTGAAGTCGAAGGTCGTCTGAAAAAATTAGAAGACAGATGGAAATCTGAAGCAGACTTGGTTACTGAGCTGTTAGAGGTACGTGAACAAATCATGCAAGCGGAAGAAGGAACAGCTGAGAAAGAAACCAAGCAGCTACATACCCGCCAAAAAGAGTTGGTTAACAAACTGAAAAAACTGCAAGGCATCCAACCGCTGGTTATGCCCTTAGTGGACAGCCGCACCGTTGCTGACGTTGTAGCTGACTGGACAGGTATTCCCGTTGGCAAAATGATGAAAGATGAAGTTGAGGCAGTCTTGCAACTTTCCGATACTTTAAACAAACGCATCATTGGCCAACGTCACGGCTTGGATGCAATCGCCCGTCGTATCCAAACATCACGTGCGAATCTGGATAACCCCAACAAACCTATCGGCGTTTTCATGTTGGCAGGTCCTTCCGGCGTGGGCAAAACCGAAACGGCATTGGCTCTGGCCGATACATTGTACGGCGGTGAACAAAACGTAATTACCATCAATATGAGCGAATATCAGGAAGCTCATACCGTATCCACCCTGAAAGGCGCGCCTCCGGGCTATGTCGGTTATGGTGAAGGCGGCGTACTGACTGAAGCTGTACGACGTAAACCTTATAGCGTCATCTTGCTTGATGAAGTAGAAAAAGCACATCCGGATGTGCATGAAATCTTTTTCCAAGTATTCGACAAAGGCTGGATGGAAGATGGTGAAGGCCGTTATATCGACTTCAAAAACACCATTATTATCCTGACCACCAATGTGGGCACAGATTTGATTATGGATATGTGTGATGACCCTGAAATGCTGCCTACTCCGGAAGGTTTAACCAAAGCCTTACGCGCCCCCATGCTGAAAACTTTCCCTGCCGCGCTATTAGGCCGTATGCAGGTGATTCCTTACTATCCGCTATCTGACGATATGCTCTCAAAAATTGTGGAATTGCAATTAGGCCGTATCGTAGATCGAATTAAAGATAACCACGGTATCGACCTGCACTACACGCCTGAAGTCCTCAAACTGATTACTTCTCGCTGCACAGAGGTTGAGTCAGGTGGCCGTATGATTGATGCGATTCTGACCAATACGGTTTTACCGCAAATCAGTCGGGAACTGCTTACTTGTGCAACTCAAGGTAAACAAGTTTTAAGCGTAAATATTGACGCAAGTAATCATGACTTTACTTATCAATATAAATATAAACCCCGCAAGAAAAATACTTTATAATTTTAGAAAATATTAAAAAAATTTAGTCTTTCTAATTAATTATAACGAACCTATTTATTTCTCCAGTAGTCATATATTGTATGGCTGATTGAAATATTTGTTGTCAGACGTAATCAATATTGATGGACTTGAAGGCAATTAATATGCATAAACAACTAATAAAATATATATCATTCTTAATGATATCCTTAATGGTAAGCTCATGTGCTTCCGATCATAAGCCCCCTAAAGAATCTGAT
>JUNU01000056.1 GCA_001067655.1 Neisseria lactamica | reverse complement strand
GACAGTACAGATAGTACGGCAAGGCGAGGCAACGCCGTACTGGTTTAAAGTTAACCCACTATACGATTGAAATGTCAGGCAAGCGATGCATAAGGTCGTCTGAAATCAAGTTTGGTATTCCGACGATTTTTTGTGAATAGAAAAGAAGTGTTGGTTTTTAACTGAATCTGAGTTTGTGATACGAAAGGTCGTCTGAAAAATTTCAGACGACCTTTTGCTATAAACAAACTGCTAGGGCTGCCAATCCAAGAAGTTACGCAACAGCAACAGTCCCGCGTCGTGGCTTTTTTCCGTGTGGAACTGGGTAGCGAACACATTGTCTTTGCCGACAATACAGGCAAATTCGTGCGGGTATTCGCTGGTAGCAAGGACGGTTTCGGCGTCTTCGGGGGCGAAGTAGTAGCTGTGGACGAAGTAAAAGCGCGTTTCTTGCCCGATGTCTTTAAACAGCGGGTGCGGGCGGGTTTGGCGTACTGTATTCCAGCCCATGTGCGGCACTTTCAGACGACCTCCGTGTCCATCGGTTTGATTGGCGGCGAAGCGTTTGACCCTGCCTTTAAACCAGCCCAGTCCGGCAGTATCACCTTCTTCGCTGTGTTCGAACAATAATTGCGCGCCGACGCAGATGCCGAAAAACGGTTTGTTTTTCAATCCGTCTTCCACTGCCTCGCCCAAACCGCTTTGCCGCAGCGCCGCCATACAGTCGTGCATCGCGCCCTGACCGGGGAAAATGATTTTATCGGCAGCGAAGATGTCTTCGGGGCGGTCGGTCAGATAAATTTCAGCAGCTTTGCCGGACAAGGCTTGCGCGGCCTGTACGGATTTGAGGACGGAATGCAGGTTGCCCATGCCGTAATCGACAATAGCGGTTTTCATGTTTTCTCCTTGATTTTTGGATAACGGGGCAAGGCGGGGAAGGGCATTGCGATGGTAATGATTTTATAGCAAACCCCGAACGCGGAAAATCGTTGCGTTGAGCGGCGGTGAGGGTGGGGCGGCACTATATATGTTACAAAGCCAAGTTTGAAAACTTGGCTCTTTATATCGTTTACCGGATGATGGGTCGTCTGAAATAGGCAATGGAAAGATAACGCCTTGTTTCAGATGACCTTTTCCATATTACTCAATCTTCACCCGCTTCAACCTCAAGGCATTACCCAACACCGAAACCGAGCTTGCCGCCATTGCCGCGCCTGCGATGACGGGATTTAAGAAGCCGAGTGCGGCGAGCGGGATGCCCAAGATATTGTAGAAAAAAGCGAAAAACAGGTTTTGCTTGATGTTTTTCAACGTCGCCTGCGACACCAGCAGGGCATCGGCGAGCTGGTTGACCGAATGCTGCATCAGCGTGGCGGACGCGGTGTGTTCAGCAACGTCCGCGCCGCCTTTCATGGCGAAGCTGACGTTGGCGGCGGCAAGTGCGGGCGCGTCGTTGATGCCGTCGCCGACCATTGCCACGGTTTTGCCGGCGGTTTTGAGTTTCTGCACTTCTGCAGCCTTGTCGCGCGGACTCATGTTGCCGAAGGCGTGTGCGATGCCCAGTTGTTTTGCGACGTATTCGACCGTGCCTTGGTTGTCGCCGCTCATGATGTAAACATCGATGCCGTGTTTTTTCAGACGGCCTATGGCTTCGGCGGTGTCGGTTTTCAATGCGTCGGCAAGCGCGAATGCGCCGATGGGTTTGCTGTTGGTGGAAACGGCGACAATGCTTGCGATGCGCCAGACGTCGTCTGAAAACTCGGGCAAGGTCAGTTCGGCAAATTCGGCTTTGCCCGCTTTCACCAAACCCACGCCTTCGACTTCGGCGGTAATACCTGCGCCGACAACGGTTTGCGCGTTTTGTGCGGTGGGAATGTCCAAACCGCGCGCTTGGGCGGCGGAGACGATGGCGCGGGCGAGCGGGTGGGCGGCGTTTTGTTCAACGGCGGCGGCGATGCGGTACAAAGCGTCTTCGTCAAAGCCGCTGTCGGGGACGCAATAAACGGCGGCAACCTGCGGCCTGCCTTCGGTCAGCGTGCCGGTTTTGTCCAACACGACGGCATCGACGTGGGCTGCTTCCTCCATCGCCGCCGCGTCTTTAAACCAAATACCGTGTTTCACCGCCTTGCCCATGCCGACCATAATCGCGGCGGGCGTCGCCAGACCGAGCGCGCACGGGCAGGCAATTACCAAAACGGCAACGGCGTGCATCAGCGCGACCGTCCAATCGCCTTTTACCAGCCAAGTGGCGATAAAAGTCAGAAGCGCGATGCCCACGACGGCAGGTACGAACACCGCCGCCGCCTTGTCCGCCACGCGCGCAATCGGCGCCTTGCTGCCTTGCGCTTCGGACAGCGCGTTCATCATGTCGCCGAGCAGGGTTTGGCTGCCGAGCTGCGTGGCACGGTACACCACGCTGCCTTCGGTCATCAGCGCGCCCGCCAACACTTTGCCGCCCGCCTTTTTCTCTTCGGGATTGGATTCGCCGGTGAGGTGGCTCTCGTCCGCCCAGCCGCTGCCGCTTTCGATAATGCCATCTGCAGCGATGCGTTCGCCGTGGTTGGCGCGGATTAGGTCGCCGATTTGCACTTGGTCGATGGGCAGTTGTTTCCATTCGCCTTCGCGTTGCACGTTGACTTGGGTCGGTGTGAGTTTCAACAGCAAGCCCAAGCTGTTCAGGCTGGATTTTTTGGTGCGGTGTTCCAAAAATTTGCCCAGCGACACAAAACCAATCACCATCACGCCCGCTTCAAAATACACATGCGCCATGCCGTGCGCCGCGTGCGGGCTGAAAAACAGCATATAAACGGAATACAGGTAAATCGATACCGTGCCGATGGTAACCAGCACGTCCATATTCGCCAACCCGCCCTTAATGCTTGCCCACGCGCTTTTGTAAAACGGGATTGCCAGCCAAAGCTGCACCACACTCGCCAATGCGAACTGCCACAACGGCGGAATCATCCAATCGTGCTGACCGATCATCATTCCCGCCATGCCGATCAGGAACGGAATATTGATCGCCAGCAAAAGCCACAACCGCCAGCTTACATGCGCGGTTTCTTCGGGTTGCGGCAGCGCGTCTTCCGTCTTTTCCTTCGCGCCGTAACCGGTTTTCTCGATAATTTTGGCGATGTCGGCGGCGGAGGTTTGGCTGTCGTCAAACACCACCTGCGCTTCCTCGCTGGCAAAGTTCACCCCCGCCGATTCGACAAAATCTTTTTTGTTCAACACTTTTTCAATGCGCGAAGCGCAGGCCTGACAGGTCATGCCTTCGATTTGGAAACGGACTTTTTGTTGCATGGTTTCTTCCTTCTGAATGTGGTTGGACTACCTGAAAAAAGCGGAGCAGGGTTTTCAGGTAGCCTTTGGGGTGTTGCAGTCGATTTGTTGCGATTCGATTTACAAAGCCGCATCAAAGCCACCGTCTTCCACCGCTTCTATCAGCGCAGCGGGGTTGGTTTGGGCGGGGTCGAATTCCACGACGGCGTTCTTGTTTTCCAGGCTCACTTCGGCCTTGTCCACGCCGTTTACGCCTTCGAGGATGCTGGTAACGCTTTTCACGCAGCCGCCGCAGGTCATGCCTTCGATGTTTAATGTGATGGTTTGCATAGGGTTTCCTTTCTGTTGGAATGAGGCTGAGGTTTTAAAGCCCGTTGCAGCCAAAGCTTTCAGGTAGCCTGAAATGATGGGTCGGCTCTTGCTTTCCCGCTAAGTGCCGCCACTATAAAGCTTCACCCGAAGTAAAGGTCAAGCATCATGATGAACATCAGTCAGGCCGCGGCCGAGAGCGGCCTTTCCGCCAAACAAATCCGCGACTACGAAAAGCACGGCCTAATCGCCCCGGCCGCGCGCAGCGAAGCGGGCTACCGCCGCTACGGACAGGCCGACCTTGCCCGGCTGCGCTTTATCCGCCATGCGCGGGAAGTGGGCTTTTCGCTGCCGCAGATTGGGCAGCTTTTGAGCCTGCAACACAGCCCGCAGCGCACCAGCCGCGAAGTGAAAACGCTCACCGCGCGGCACATCGCCGAGCTGGAAGCCAAAATCGAACGCTTGCAGGGCATGGTGGCCGAGCTGCAACGCTGGCACGATGCCTGCGCGGGAGACGACTGCCCGGATTGTGCGATTTTGGCCGGGCTGGAGGAGCGTTAGGCGGCTTGGGGCCAATACACATGAGTGCAACCACCTGTTGCCTTTGTTGGAAGGCATTGCCGAAGGTACGACCGTCTATGCCGATAAAGGCTATGACAGTAAGGAAAACCGGCAACATCTAAAAGAGCATCAGTTGCTGGACGGCATTATGCGCAAAGCCCACCGCAACCGTCCGCTGACG
>JUNU01000005.1 GCA_001067655.1 Neisseria lactamica | reverse complement strand
CCGCCGACATTCTGCTTGTAAGGCAGACGCTCTACCAACTGAGCTAATCACCCTTGTCACTGCGTTTGCGAAGACGCTATTAAATCAAAAAAGCATCCGCCGCGCAAGCTTTATTTTTCAGTGTATTAGGTATTTCCTTGCAAACTCCAGTTTTCAAAAGAAATAATTTCCTCCTGTCTGCCTGCGACAACTAAAATATCATTCGGTTGAAGCTGGAAATCCAAGTCGGGGTTTTCTATCCTGCTTGTGTTGCGGCGGATAAATAGAAGTTTGATGCCGGCGTTATCCAAAGGTAAATCACGGATGGTCTTGCCGATGGCGTGGGCTTCTCCGGTCAGTGGGAAGGCGTGGCGGCATACTGATTTGCCTCCGTCGTCAAAACCGTTTTCATCATCACTGCCGACAAACAAGCCTTCCAATGAGGCGTAGCGGCTGTGTCGGATGTTGGCAATGGTCTGATAAACATGGTTGAAGGTCGCGCCATTACCCAGCATGGCGTAGCTTGCCAGTACCAAGCTGGTTTCTTTGGTGTCGGATACGGCTTCTTCCGCGCCCATATCCGTGAAGGTTTTGACGTAATCGTCATTGGTAGCGCGAACATACACAGGCATGCTCGGATGCAAGGACATGATATTGTCGAGAACATGCTGGGTTTCATGCATATTGTTCAGGGTAATGACCACCATTTTGGCGCGCTCCAAACCTGCCGCCTCCAAGACTTCGCGCCGTTTGGCATCGCCGAATGAGACCGGTTCGCCGGCATTGCGCGCGACCTGAACCCTGCCGATATCGAGGTCGAGGGCGAAGAAGGGGATGTTTTCCTGAACCAAGACGCGTCCGACGGTCTGACCGCCGCGTCCGAAACCGATGATCAGGACGTGGTCGGATTTGCTCATGGTTTCCACCAACATGCTGTGCAAATCCAATGCTTTCATGTCCCAGCTTGATTTAACGAAACGGCTGACGATGGCATCGCTGCTGCCTAAAATAAATGGTGCAATAATCATGGACAACAGAATTGCTGCCGTAGCTGCCTGCTCCAGCTCGGGCGACACCATATTGATTTTGCTGGAGATGTTCAACATCACAAAACCAAATTCGCCGCCTTGTGCCAAATAGAGGGCTGTTTTCAAGCTATCTGCAATCGGATGCTTCATACGCATGGCGATGGTAAAAACGACCAATGCTTTCAGAACCAGCAAAATCGCCAGCAAGATCAGAATCTGCTGCCAGCCGCCGATTAGTGCCTGTATATCTAGCTTCATGCCGACCGTGATAAAGAAGAAGCCGAGCAAAATATCGCGAAACGGGCGGATGTCGTCTTCCACCTGAAAACGGTATTCCGTTTCCGAAAGCAGCATACCGGCGACGAATGCGCCCAATGCCATCGACAAGCCTTCCAGTTCGGTCAGATAAGCTACGCCCAAGGTTACCAGCAGGACGTTGATCATAAACAATTCAGACGACTTGCGTTTGGCGACCATTCTGAACCAGCGCGACATCACCTTGCTGCCGACGACGAACAACACGCCCAGTGTGACCAGCATTTTCAATCCGGCAAGACCGAGCGCCGCCCACAGGCTGACCTCTTCTCCATTCCCCCCCAGCGCAGGAATCAGGATCATCAGCGGCACGACGGCAATATCCTGCATCAACAAGACACCCATCGCCATTTGACCGTGCGGCTGTCCCAATTCGGTTTTTTCCGACAGGATGCGGCTGACGATTGCCGTGGACGACATGGTCATCGCCCCGGCTGCGGCAAAAGCCCAATTAAAGCTGACGCCCATCAGCATCAAAATGCCGATAATCGACAACATGGTCACAATGACCTGCAAACCGCCCAGTCCGAACACCAAACGGCGCATGGCTTTGAGCTTGGGCAGGGAAAATTCGAGACCGATACTGAACATCAGGAATACGATACCGATTTCACCCAAATAATCAGTGGCATGACCTTGCGGAATCAGCTTCAGCATACCCGGACCGGCGATAAAGCCGACCAAAAGATAACCGAGCATGGAAGGGATGTTGAATTTACGGCAATAAATCACCGTAATGACGGAAACGAGGAGGACGATAACGATGGGGGCGAGGGAAAAAGTTTCGTGCATAGAGCGGGCGGCCTTTTATTTGGAAAGCGAGTTGTATTTTTGACAGGCCGTCTGAAAACACGCAGAGAATGGTATCAACGGTTTATCTAAACGGATGGGCAAAATTATATCAAAAAATCTGTAAAGTAATGCTTTATATAGCCAAAAAATGCTGTTCGAAATATCGGCGGCGGGTTTGGGTATCCGGTGGCGGAGTGATTGCTTCAGAGTGAATGAGTTTTAAATCAGGGGTGTGTAGGCAATGTGCGATAATTAGATAAGTTATTGTAAAGTTTTATCGGTTAAAAGGGTCATCTGAAAACTGGATTTCAGACGACCCTTTTCAATGTCTCATATGGTCTAAAAATAAGAAAGATATGTTGCTTTACGAGCACATGCCAAAAGCTATGCTTTTTCCAGCGCATATATTACCGCCCTATGCGTCTCACCCGTCGGCTTGGAAAAGAAGTGTTCTTCAGGGTGATGAGGATAAAATCCGCATTTCTCCAGCACGCGTTGCGAAGGGGTATTTTCGTGATAAGCCACAGCCCAAAGCCGCACCAGAGACAATTCCTCAAAAGCATAGGCAACCACTGATTGCACCGCTTCGGTTGCATAGCCCTTTCCCCAAAAATCTTCGCCCAGCCAATAACCTATTTCCGCTTCACGGTCGCTCAGTGGTAGGATGCTATCGTTTTGAAAAAGCAGGCCGATGCTGCCTATCGCTTTATTATCGTCCAAGCAAATGGCAAAACTATGCGCCTTTCGGAGGATGTGTTCAATAATCTCACAGCTTTCCTCCACGCTGGCATGAGGAGGCCAGCCGCACATCGCCCCTATTTTAGGGTTGCAGGCCTGTTCATACACCGCTTCGGCATCGGTAAGCGCCCAAGGGCGGAGGATTAGGCGGACTGTTTTTCGTGTTTCCATACTCAAAAATACCTAATATTGTTTGGAAATTTTGTTGAAACGCTGCTTTCAGACGACCTTTGCAAAGTGCAGGCTGCTTTTTACAACCCCAACTCCCTCCAAATCTCATCAATCTTAGCCGTAACCGCAGGGTCTTTTTTGATCACCCGTCCCCATTCGCGGTTAGTTTCTCCCGGCCATTTGTTGGTCGCATCCAAACCCATTTTGCCGCCGAGTCCGCTGACGGGGCTGGCGAAGTCGAGGTAATCGATAGGCGTGTTTTCCACCAATACGGTGTCGCGCACGGGGTCCATGCGCGTGGTTACTGCCCAGATGACTTCTTTCCAGTCGCGTACGTTCACATCGTCATCCACTACGATGATGAATTTGGTGTACATAAACTGGCGCAGGAACGACCAGCAGCCCATCATCACGCGCTTGGCGTGTCCGGCGTACTGTTTTTTCATGCTGACCACCGCCATGCGGTAGGAGCAGCCTTCGGGCGGCAGGTAGAAATCGGTGATTTCGGGGAACTGCTTTTGCAAGAGCGGTACGAACACTTCGTTCAACGCCACGCCCAAGACAGCGGGTTCATCGGGCGGTTTGCCTGTGTAGGTGGAGTGGTAAATCGGGTTTTCGCGCATGGTGATGCGCTCGACCGTAAACACGGGGAAATGGTCCTGCTCGTTGTAATAGCCCGTGTGGTCGCCGTATGGGCCTTCCAGCGCGGTTTCGTTCGGATGAATCACGCCTTCCAGTACGATTTCTGCACGGGCAGGCACTTGCAAATCGTTGCCGATACATTTCACCAGTTCCGTCCGCGAACCGCGCAGCAGTCCGGCAAACTGGTATTCGCTCAAGGTATCGGGAACGGGCGTTACCGCGCCCAAAATGGTGGCAGGGTCGCAGCCGAACACGACGGCGACGGGATACGGTGTATCGGGATTGAGTTTGCGGAATTCCTGATAATCCAGCGCGCCGCCGCGATGCGACAGCCAACGCATAATCAGCTTGTTTTTGCCGATTAGTTGTTGGCGGTAAATGCCTAAATTTTGGCGTTTTTTGTGCGGCCCGCGCGTGACGGTCAAGCCCCATGTTACCAGCGGCGCAACGTCTTCCGGCCAGCAATGCTGAATCGGAAGTTTATACAAATCAACGTCTTTACCTTCCCGCACGATTTCCTGACACGGCGCATTTTTCACCACGTTCGGCGCCATGCTCCAAATGTCTTTCAGCAGCGGCAGTTTGGAAAACGCGTCTTTGATGCCTTTGGGCGGTTCGGGTTCTTTCAAATACGCCAGCGTCTGCCCGATTTCGCGCAGCTTGGACACGCTGTCCGCGCCCATGCCCATCGCCACGCGTTCGGGTGTGCCGAACAGGTTTGCCAACACGGGATAGTCGTAGCGCGTGCCGTCAGGCTTAATCGGGTTTTCAAACAGCAACGCCGGCCCTTCGGCACGCAGCACGCGGTCGGCGATTTCGGTCATTTCCAAATGCGGGGAAACGGGATGCGCGACGCGCTTGAGTTTGCCTTGCTGCTCGAGCATGGCGATGAAGTCGCGTAGGTCTTTGTATTTCATGTTGATCCTTATTTGAGGTCGTCTGAAAGCCGGATTTTGGATTTCAGACGACCTCAATCATAGATTGCAATATAGCTTCGGGGCATTCGCTATTTTCGGCAAAAAACCAATATTCACCATATGGGTTGTGAATACTGAACTTCCAGCCCTTGTAGCAAAAATCTATCCACGTCTCGCCCGTAACCCAATCCGATACGAAGTCGGTAGGCATTCCGCCGAAATGGACAATTTGCCGCAGTAGGCTCGACGGCGAGCAGGTTTGCGGCAGTTGTAGGAACAGGCGGGAGCCGTCGGACATGGTTTCGTTCAGCAGAGGGCGGTTTGTCATTTGGTCCTTAATAGTCTGCCCCGAATGCCGCCTCTATCCTTGCCTGTGCTTCGGCATATTCTATGCCGTGATAAAAGTCGTGTACCAGCGGATGTTCGCTGCCTTGATGCAGTTGCAGCAGGGGACGTCGGTTGTCGGACTGGGTAACGACATTGCAGTGCAGGCCGAAGGTGTCGGATTCGTAAGGGGGCAGCCAGTTGCATATCCTGCCGAAATAAACGACGTTTTCCGGATTGTCGTGAAAGTCGCTTTGATAGTCGTTAAAACTCTTTTCGCTGACGGATACCCACACGCCGTATTCCAGCGTTTCCTCATGCCCGATAATCGGAATAAGCAGCACCGCGCGGATAAAACGGTCGGTTTGGTCGGGATAGCGGATGATACAGAAATCAGAATCACATTCCGCTTGATAAGCAATGCGTTCTTCTTCACTGAGTTGATTATAGGGATCGGGAGTGGCAAAGCAGAGCGCCGGCATGTCTTCATGTTTTTCGCCGCAGGAAGTGCAAGTGTACATGATGGATTCCTTTTGAGTTTTAGGCGGGGCTGGTTTTCAGACGACCTTTTATGGCTGGTTTGAAGATTGGGTCGTCTGAAAAACAGGGTGCAGCCTATATTGCATTAGTGGTTTTTTCGGCTGTGGTTTTCAATGCCTTCTGCCACGGTGGCTAAAAAATCCAGATATTTCGGGTCTTCGTCCAACCACGCTTCGTCGTCCAAACCCATGTAGGCGCGCATCAACTCGTCAGCGGCGCGTTCCATATTGCCCAATTCAAACTGCGCCTGTCCTAAACGCAAATGCAAAAACGGGTTGCCGATTGCGTCCGGGCAATACATGGCGTGGCTTAAATGCTCGTGCGCGGCGGTAAAATCGCCGCTCAAGAAATCAGCATCGCCGATGGCTGCCAGAATCCATGTTGCCGCTTCCCAGTCGGTTTTCGGTTCGGGCAACAAATCCCACGCCTGCCAATAAAGGTCGAGTGCTTCGGCGTATTGCCCGTCTTCCGCCAATGTGTCGCCTTGTTCGCAAAGCCGGCAAATGGTGTCGTAGGTTTGGTCGTTTAATTCGCCCATGGTTTATGTCCAATCGTAAGTAAATAGAACAAGTCTGCTGATCGGTTCGTACAGCATGACAATATTGTCTGCGCCATGGGAATAGGAATAGCCGCAAGCTGAGGCGATATGGTAAAAACGATTGCCATTGTGGGTAATGGTGACGTTCCCGTCTTCGTCTTGCGTCATTTTGTAAGCAGACGGGATGTCGTCTGAGGTTGACCAGTTGCTGCTTTCAATGCGTTCTCCACCCAAGCTGTTCAGAAATAATCCGTCATACTCGCTGTAATAGGGCTCTCCACCGTAATACCCTGTTTTTTCCTGAAATGCTTTTTTATGTTCGGCATAGTTTTTCAGGTTTTCGGCAAAATATTTTTCCAAATACGGATCGGTCAGTAAATGTTTGTTGGCCGGACTGCGGAGAAAATAACGCTCATCACCCAAGAATTCGTAACGGTTGTCTTCAGTCAAGCGGAATGAAAGCCAGTTAATCCCGATAAATTCATTATGGGCGAACTGCGTCAGCTCGCCGATTAAGCCATCACCCGGTTCCTGCGGATTGATCAAATGCAGCGTTATGCCTTTCCATGCGGGATTGATTTCCACTAAGTCGATACTGATACAAGGCAGAAAATGTTCTTTCAACCATGGCTGCTTGTCGGAAAACACGGTTTCAGCTTCGGGAAATGCATGTAGGTTTTCATTTAGTTCGTTAATAATTTCGCGATAATTCATGTTGTGGTCTTTATTGATGAGCGTTGGTTTATGTTGATGATGGATAAAGTTTAAATCCGAGGTCCGGGTCGTCTGAAAAACGGATTTTAAATTTCAGACGACCTGAATCATAGACAGTTTATATGCAGCTGCCCAAGGCTTTCAGTTCTTTTTTAACCACTTGCTTTTGCTCGTTGGTTTGGATGGTCAAAGATAAGAAAAAAGCATCGCAAGGGCTGAATTTGGACCAATGTTTTTTTACGGGGAAATGGCCTTCGGGCAGGTTGGAACTGTAATAATGGTCAGGTTCTTGAAACGCCAGTTTTAATCCGTATTTGTTTTGCCAGTCGCGCAGTTGCGCTTCAGTTGCGCCGATTGGAAGGCTGTCCAAGCGCTGCTGCCACATTTGTTGGCTGCGCGCCAATCCTTGGCGGTCGTAATCAATGCTAGAGCCGCAGGCAGTAAGTGAAAGGCCGGTGATAAGTAACAATAGGGATGAGGTAAGGCGTACCATTTATGAATGTCCTTAGATGATGGTTTGAAACGATTGGCTTTCAGACGACCTTTTATGTTTTCGATTTATTCTGAGTCAGGGTCAATATTATTATCAAGAAAACGGCCTTTGTCAGCCATAAATATATTTTCTCATTTAAAATATGCATATTGAGCAATTACTGAGGGAATAATATGGAAATACCTTCTATCAGCTTTTTGAAGATTACTGCATGATTTTTTCACTATGTTTGGCGACAAAATGTAAAAAGATCGTCTGAAAAACCAAATCCGTTTTCAGACGACCTTACAAGTGGTACGAGGTGTCTATATAGCCACCTCCTTTAATCAGAAACTTTTAAAAACACAATTTCGGGAAACAATATGAACAAATTGAATG
>JUNU01000055.1 GCA_001067655.1 Neisseria lactamica | reverse complement strand
TAACTTTAAACCAGTACGGCGTTGCCTCGCCTTGCCGTACTATCTGTACTGTCTTCGGCTTCGTCGCCTTGTCCTGATTTAAAGTTAATCCACTATAAAAGTTCGGCAGCTATATTTGCCGAACGCGCTGCCTGTCGTTTGGATTTTCGATTTAGGTATGGGTAGAGTGTTGATAAGGCGATGAAATAAAAGAGTTTAGGGTGAGGTTGGATTTAATTTTCGACGCCTCGTGTTGTCGGATTGATTCATCAATAAGTCATAGTCTGTATTCGACTTCGAGCGAAACGGATGAATGATTGTCAACAATTTGGGCAGCCTTGTCGGATTTATTCTATAATTCTGTTTTCCAAGTTAACCTCGAATTCGGAGAAGACGATATGTGCGGTGTATTAGGTTTGGTCAGCCATGAGCCGGTAAACCAGCTTCTGTACGACGGTTTGCAGATGTTGCAACACAGGGGGCAGGATGCGGCGGGCATTGTAACGGCCGAGGGCGGCACGTTTCACATGCACAAAGGCAAAGGCATGGTGCGCGAAGTGTTCCGCACACGCAATATGCGCGATTTGGTCGGCAATGCGGGCATCGCCCACGTCCGTTACCCTACGGCGGGCAACGCGGGCAGCAGCGCGGAAGCGCAGCCTTTCTACGTCAGCTCGCCTTTCGGCATCGTTTTGGCGCACAACGGCAACCTCACCAATACCGCCGAACTGTATGAAAACGTGTGCAACAAACACCTGCGCCACGTCAACACCAGCTCCGATTCCGAAGTCTTGCTCAACGTATTCGCGCACGAATTGCGCCGCGAAGTCTCTAAAAACGCCAATCCCCACCGGCTCAATATCGACAATATTTTCAACGCCGTTGCCGAAGTCCACCGCCTGGTGCGCGGCGCATACGGCGTGGTTGCTATGATTGCGGGCTACGGCATGCTCGCCTTCCGCGATCCTTACGGCATCCGCCCGCTGGTGTTGGGTTCGCAAACCGACGAGGCAGGCAGAAAATCCTATGCCGTTGCCTCCGAATCCGTTGCCTTCAATGCTCTTGCCTACGATTTGGAACGCGATATCCAGCCGGGCGAAGCAGTATTCGTCGGCTTTGACGGCACACTGATTGCCCGTCAATGCAGCGACCGCGCCAAACTCAGTCCATGCCTCTTCGAATACGTCTATTTTGCCCGTCCGGACTCCGTGATCGACGGCGTATCGGTTTACCAATCGCGTTTGGACATGGGCGTGTCCTTAGCGGAAAAAATCAAACGCGAGCTGCCCGTGGACGACATCGACGTCGTGATGCCCATTCCCGACACCAGCCGCCCCAGCGCGATGGAACTTGCCGTCCACCTCAAAAAGCCTTACCGCGAAGGTTTGATTAAAAACCGCTATATCGGCCGCACCTTTATCATGCCCGGTCAGGCGACGCGCAAAAAATCCGTGCGCCAAAAACTTAGCCCGATGGAAACCGAGTTTGAAGGCAAAAGCGTATTGCTGGTGGACGACTCCATCGTGCGCGGGACGACCAGCCGCGAAATCGTCGAAATGGTACGCGCAGCGGGCGCACGCAAAGTTTATATCGCCTCCGCCGCGCCCGAAGTGCGCTATCCCAATGTGTACGGCATCGATATGCCCACGCGCGAAGAGTTGATTGCCAACGGACGCAGCGCGGCGGAAATTGCCGCCGAAATCGGCGCGGACGGCATCGTTTTCCAAAACTTGAGCGATTTGGAAGCCGTCGTCAAAGCACTCAATTCGAAAATCGAGTCCTTCGATTCGTCCTGTTTCAACGGCATCTATCAAACCGGTGACATCGACCAAGCCTACCTCGACCGCCTGTCCGCCGAGAAATCCGGCTGCGGCGGCTTGAAAGTCCACCCGAGCCGAATGGAACACAGCATCAGTATCAGCGATACGGGCGACGAAGAATAAAACCGGATTGAACGATTAGGACAAAAGGTCGTCTGAAACGGGGTCATGTTTCAGACGACCTTTGTATAGTGGATTAACTTTAAACCAGTACGGTGTTGCCTCGCCTTAGCTCAAAGAG
>JUNU01000054.1 GCA_001067655.1 Neisseria lactamica | reverse complement strand
GCTTGATTTGAGTTTTGGTATTTTTGCCCGACGGGGTGAAAAATACAGTTGCTATTAAAACCCAAAACCCATTCAAGGTCGTCTGAAAAACCCGTTACAGAGTTTTTCAGACGACCTTTATTCTTCCCGCCGACAGGCATACAATCAAAAGTGCAGTACCTTTCATTGATTCAATACAAGGAGACAGTTATGCGCGGCATAAAATCAGTTGCATTGTTGTGTACTTTGGCATTGGGTGCGCCGGCGTTTTCGGCGGGTTTGACCAAAACGCTGCCGGGCGATTTGACGATGGCTCAGGCGCAGGCGGTGGTGCAGACTTCGATGAAAAAGGCGCGTGAAATCAAGGTGCCGATGAATATCGCGGTCATGGATGCGGGCGGTAATTTGAAGGCGTTTGCGCGTATGGACGACGCGTTTATCGGCAGCATTGATATTGCGCAGAAAAAGGCGAAAACGGCACGCTATTTCAATATGTCCACCCGCGATTTGGGCAAGGCTTCGCAGCCGGGCGGCGAGCTTTACGGCATTGAGGTGACCAATGATGGTTTGGTGATTTTTGCCGGCGGTGTGCTGCTGGTGGATAAAAACGGCGTTATCGTCGGCAGCGTCGGCGTGAGCGGCGGCTCGGTCGATGAAGACGAAAGCGTCGCGAAAGCAGGTGCGGCGGTATTGTCGGGCAGGTAAGCCGCAGCTTGAGGCAACTTGACGCGTTTCTTTTCATTGATTTGTGTTGGGTTGCTGAAATGAGCAGAGGTCGTCTGAAAAATGTGGGTTTTATAGTGGATTAACTCTAAACCAGTACGGCGTTGCCTCGCCTTGCCGTACTATCTGTACTGTCTGCGGCT
>JUNU01000464.1 GCA_001067655.1 Neisseria lactamica | reverse complement strand
CTACGGCTACGACCGCACCGGCAACCTGACCCACAGCACCGACCAGCGGACGGGCACGACCAAGTTCGAGTACGACAAACTGGGCAGGATTACCCAAGCGGGAACGAACTGTTCGCCTTCGACCCCGCGCACAATATCCTCGACATCCCGACGGAAAAGGTCAAACCATACCCTGCTCCCTCTCCTGTGGGAGAGGGTCGGGGAGAGGGCAAAACGGCTGTGCCGCTTTCAGACAACCGTTCCGTCATCACCGACAACCGCCTGAAAACCTACAACGGCACGACCTATTACTACGACGAGCTCGGCAACCTGATCCACCGCGAACTCGCCGACGGCGAAATGCAGAACTATTTCTACGACCTGCATGACCAACTGGTTAAAGCCGAAATCTTCAAAAAAGACGG
>JUNU01000463.1 GCA_001067655.1 Neisseria lactamica | reverse complement strand
AAAACGCGGAGAGAACGGCGAAGGCTTCGAACTCAGAACCGACGGCTGGGGCGCAGTACGGGCGGGTAAAGGCATACTCGTCAGCGCACAAAACCAAGACGCCAACGGCAAAGTGCTGGATATGGACGATGCCATCGCCCAACTCGAACAGGCACTCTCCCTCGCCAAAAGCCTGAACAAAGCCGCCCAAACCGCCAACAACCACCACACCGATGAAGAAACCCAAAGGGGTCGTCTGAAAGACGCCCTCAAAGACCTGAAAGAGGCAGGTTTGATCCAAACCGCCCCCGCCGGCATTGCCACCGCAACCCAGCAAAGCCAACTGCACACCGCCAATGAAAACATCCACCTCATAAGCGGCAACCATACCGACATCACCGCCGGCCAAAGCCTGACCGCCCATGCAGTAGAAAGCCTCAACCTGTTTGCGCAAAGCAGCGGCATCAAGGT
>JUNU01000462.1 GCA_001067655.1 Neisseria lactamica | reverse complement strand
GAGAACCTGCTGTATGTGGACGAGGACGGACAACGGCATTACCGCCGCTACCGCACCACGGTTTACAACATCGAGGTTGAGGATTACCACACCTATTGCGTCGGTTATCAATGTATCTTGGTACACAACCAGAACTGCGGCGCAGAGCGGCGCAGCCGGGTGGACAGCCCGGTAATCCGCGACGGCGGGCAACCGTAACGCCGCTGTTTGCAACAAAGGTCGTCTGAAA
>JUNU01000461.1 GCA_001067655.1 Neisseria lactamica | reverse complement strand
TCCGCCTTACCGTTGGTCTGCGGACGGGCAACCCGGGTAAACTTTTGACCAATCCCGTTCTCATAACAAGCTACACCGAAAGCATGGTTGGCCGAGCCTTTATATTCCGTACCGTTGTCGGAGTAAACGCACTCAATCAGGTATGGGCAGGGATCAATCAGGTGTTCGGTCAGAAACTTGGCGGCGCTGTCTGCGGTTTTGTCCGGCAGGATGGCGGCGTACAGTTCTCTTGAGAAATCATCAATGGCGACAAACAGGTAATCTCGTTTGTCGGTGGCTTTCTGCCCTTTGAGCAGCGACAGTCGTTTGGTATCGACGTGCACCATTTCGCCGGGATAGGACTTGTTGTAGCGTTTGGCCTGCTTTTTGAGTTTTTCCTGAATACTGCGTTCTACCTTGGCCAGGCGTTTCATTCCGTACTTTGCCTGTTTGAAACGGTTGTTGGTACTGGTTTGGGGTTTGAGCAG
>JUNU01000460.1 GCA_001067655.1 Neisseria lactamica | reverse complement strand
GTTGTGAACAACAACGGCGTCAACGTCGGCGACAAAGTGGCTCTGGGCAAAGACGGTCTGAAAGCAGGTGATGTCAACATCACTGCCGACGGTATCAACGCAGGCGGTAAGAAAGTGACCGGTGTTGCCGCAGGCACCGTCGCCGCAGGCAGCACCGATGCCGTCAACGGCGGACAACTGCACCAAGTTTACGAACTGATCGGCAGCAACGGCGGCAACGTCAACACCGCACCGCCGTCAGTCGAAGCAGACGGCAAAGCAGGCTTGGGTAATATCAAAAACATTACCCTGGTGGACAACAGCAACAATCCGAACGTAACCAACGTTACGAACGAGACCAAGATTGCCCAGTCCAACGGTTACAGCCTCGTGACCTACAACGTCGAAGACCAAGGCATGTACGTGACCAACAACGTCATCGAAGCCGTAGGCCGTATGAACGAACAAGGTATCAAGTTCTTCCATACCAACGACGGCGAAGTGAATCCTGACGTACAGGCACACAACGGCGAAGACTCCAGCGCGAGCGGCGCATACGCCACGGCAGTCGGCTACCAAGCCGCTTCCAAAGGCACCAACGCCATCGCCATCGGTAAAGGCGCCAAAGCCAACGCCGAGAACACCATCGCCATCGGTACCGGCAACATCGTCAGCGGCAAAAACTCCGGCGCCATCGGTGACCCGACCGTAGTAAGCGGCAACAGTTCTTACTCCATCGGTAACAACAACAACGTATCCGCCGACAACGCCTACGCACTGGGCAGCAACATCAAAGCCACGGTTAAAGACTCCGTCTACCTCGGCGACCGCGCCCAAACCCAAGGCATCCATACGGCTGATGCGGCAAAAGGCGAAGCCTACACCTACGGCGGTCTGAACGACAAAGCCGTGGCAGGCAAAGCAGGTTCGACTGCCGCAGCGAACAAAGTGGCAGGCGTCGTTACCGTCGGCAACGGTACGGACGAGACCCGTCAGGTACAAGGTGTGGCGGCAGGCGTGGTATCGGCGGATTCGACCGATGCAATCAACGGCAGCCAGTTGTATTACACCAA
>JUNU01000459.1 GCA_001067655.1 Neisseria lactamica | reverse complement strand
GGATGCTCAAGAATCAGGTTGGTGATGACGCCGTACACGCAGAACGGGTGGTTCGGAGTAACGACCAGGGCTCCCGCTCCCCCCCCGTTCCTTTCGGGGAATTGGGAGAAATTCAACATCACCACTTCCTTGTCTTCATAGCTGAAGGTGTTCACCACCCGCTTGGGCACGGCCTCACCGATGCCGTTTTCAGGGCGAGACATCACCAAATCGCCCACCTTCAGTTCGTCTATCGGCGTCCAGCCTTCTTCCGTTTCTACCAAGGTGCCCTTCATAAAGCCGCCCATGCCGGAGGATAGGACGTTTTCTACGGCGTGTTGTCCATTCAATTTGTTCATATTGTTTCCCGAAATTGTGTTTTTAAAAGTTTCTGATT
>JUNU01000458.1 GCA_001067655.1 Neisseria lactamica | reverse complement strand
AACTGTATTTTTCACCCCGTCGGGCAAAAATACCAAAACTCAAATCAAGCCGTTCGGATGCTGTTTTCGGTGATACCGTTTTCGGCAAAGTAATCACGCATCCGGGCATTCAATATCGTCAGCAGTTTGCGCATACATGCCGTAACGGCAACCTTATACGGCTTACCCTTGGATAGCAGGCGTTGGTAGAAATCCCGAATAAGCGGTTCAAAACGTGTCGCTACCACGGTAGCCATATACAGTGCCTTACGCACCGCAGACCTTCCGCCAAAGCAGCGGCTTTTGAATTTGGTTTCCCCGCTCTCCCTCGGGTGCGGGGCAATGCCGACCAAACTCGCCAGCCGTTTGTGCGACAGCCGTCCCAATTCGGGCAGCATCGACATCAGCGTAGCCGTCGTTATCGAACCGATGCCTTTGATTTGCTCAGCCACTTGGGCTTTGCCGTCAAAATGCGTGTGGGTGTGGTCGTCGATTTGTTTGTCCAATTCGTCAATCAGACGGTCGGTCAAAATGGGCAATCAGTTGTTTGACGCTTTCGACTTGTGTTTCGTGAACCTGATGCAGTCGGTTTTTCTCGGCAGCCCGCATATCCACCAGCTGGTTGCGGCGGTTTACCAATGCCTCCAACACTTCTTCCGCTTCGGTGGGCGGTTGGTAGAGCATGGTTTGCCAACCCTCTTTCTGCATCATCATCTGTGCGAAGAAGGCAAGCATTTGGGCATCTTTGGCATCGGTTTTGGTCAGCGACTGCGATTGGGCAAACTGATGCGTCTGACGCGGGTTGGCGATGATCACGGCTATGCCTGCGCGGTGGATGGCTTTGGCGGCGGGGATTTCGAGACCGCCGGTGCTTTCCATCACGACGAGGGCGACCTTGTGTTTTTTAAGGTATTCGACGGTATGGGCGATACCTTTCGGGTTGTTGGTTTCGGTTTTGGTTTTAGACAAAGACGAAACGGCGATGACGAAGTTTCGTTTGGCGATGTCGATGCCTGCACAGTTGTATTGGGTACTCATCATAAACCTGCCTTGCATTCGGTTGTGTTGTCTGGCAACTGTCCGGTTGTGTTGATGGGTTGCCCGACCGCTCCCTGAGCTACGCAACGATTGTTTGCCTTGGTCGGATGCGGGTGGCGACCGGGCGGTTTGTTGCTATGATACGGGTGTTCCGATATACAAGGTCGGAT
>JUNU01000457.1 GCA_001067655.1 Neisseria lactamica | reverse complement strand
TCCCGCTACGAATACGACCGTTACGATACCGACGGCAAAGTGCTCAAAAGCAGCAACAACCTCGGCGAAGAATGGACGTTTGACTACTGCAAAGACCATACCGTCGTTACCGACGCATTGGGACGGACGGAAGTATACGGTTTCGACGAAAACCGGGAACTCGTCTACCGCATCGACGCCGACGGACAACGCAGCGACAGCGAACGCGACAGCTACGGCCGCATTACCATAGAACGCGACCCGCTCGGACGCGAAACCCGTTATCTCTACGATACCGAAGGCAACGTCATCGCCATCACCGCACCGGACGGCAGCAGCACCCAAATCGACTACCACGAAACCCTCAACCTGCCGGTTGCCGTCAACGATCCCGCAGGCAGGATTACCGCCTATACCTACGACGGACGCGGCAACCTCATCAGCATTACCGACCCCGCCGGTTACACCACAAGCTACGGCTACAACGCCCAATGGCTGCCCGAAACCATTACCGACGCCTTAGGCAAAATCCGACACCTACACTACGACCCCCTCGACCAGCTCGTCTGCTTTACCGACTGTACCGGCGAAACCACCCGTTTTAGTTACACCGAATACGGCGATCTCGAAACCGTTACCGATGCGCTGGGCCATACCACCCGCCACCACTACGACGCAGCGGGCAACCCCGTCCGTACCGACTATCCCGACGGTAGTCACGAAACCTTCGAATACGACCGCCTCAACCGTCTGACCGCCTACATCGACGGACTCGGTGCCAAAACCGCCTACGAACTCGCAGTGGACGGACTGCCGCTCAAACGCACCAACGCGCTGGGCCATACCTTCGCCTACGCCTACGACAAAGCCCGCCGTCTGACCGTCCTCA
>JUNU01000456.1 GCA_001067655.1 Neisseria lactamica | reverse complement strand
TTAGGATGGGGGTGGCTTTGTGGGTCTAGGTAAAATCAAATTCGTTTGACCCGTAGAGCACCCTCTCCCCAGCCCTCTCCCGCCAGACGGGAGAGGGGGCAGGTTGCAAGTAAAAATCAGGTCGTCTGAAAACGTGAAAACCGGTTTTAGTAAACTCGTTCACGCTCGTTTTCAGACGACCTCGTTTGTTCAATCAACGCGTGCTTGAGATAACTCAAGCAGCGTGGGCTTTGCCCACGAAATTTGCCGTTTAACTATTCAAATCAGAAAACAATCACATTTGCTCCCATCCCGTGGGCAAAGCCCACGCTACTCGTTGCAGCAACAGCAACCTGTCCCTTCCCCCGTCCGGCGG
>JUNU01000455.1 GCA_001067655.1 Neisseria lactamica | reverse complement strand
CGCATACTGGCCTTTTCTGTTATGGAAAGTTGCACTTCAAATGCGAATCCGCCAGCCTTTATCTTACTTAAGCCAATTTCGCTTTAATCAATTCCTGCACCTGCGCGGGATTCGCTTTGCCTTTGCTGGCTTTCATCACTTGTCCCACAATCGCATTCAGTGCTTTTTCGTTGCCGGATTTGAACTGTTCCACGGCTTTGGCATTGTTTGCCAGCACTTCGTCCACCATCGCTTCAATCGCACCGGTATCGGTCATCTGCTGCAAGCCGTGTTTTTCGATGATTTCGGCAATGGAGGCTTCAGGTTCTGCCCACATGGCTTCAAAGGCTTTTTTCGCCAGTTTGCTGCTTAAAGTGCCGTCGGCGATTTTGCCTACCAGCGCGGCGAGGCGCGGGGCGGTAATCGGGCTGTCGTCAAGTTCCATGCCTGCTTTGTTCAACGTGGCGGCGAGTTCGCCGTTCATCCAGTTGGCAGTCAGCTTGCCTTGTCCGCTGGCTTTGACGGCTTCTTCAAAATAGGCAGCCTGCACGCGGCTGGCGGTGAGTAGGCGCGCGTCGTAGTCGGATACGCCGTAATCCGCCACGAAACGCGCCGCCATTTCTTTTGGCAGCTCGGGCATTTCTGCTTTTGCTTTTTGCAACTGGTCGTCTGAAATGATGACGGGCAGCAAATCGGGGTCGGGGAAGTAGCGGTAGTCATGCGCGTCTTCTTTCAAACGCATCACGCGGGTTTCGCCTTTTTCAGGGTCGAACAGCATGGTTGCCTGCTGTACTTTGCCGCCGTCTTCCAAAATCTCGATTTGCGCTTCAACTTCGTAATTAATCGCCTGCTCTAAGAAACGGAAGGAATTGAGGTTTTTAATCTCGCGGCGCGTGCCGAATTCCGCTTGGCCTTTCGGGCGCACGGATACGTTGGCATCGACGCGGAACGAGCCTTCCGCCATATTGCCGTCGCAAATGTCCAGCCATGTGACCAAGCTGTGTAAGGCTTTCGCGTAGGCAACGGCTTCGGCGGCGGAGCGCATCTCGGGTTCGGATACCACTTCCAACAGCGGCGTGCCGGCACGATTCAGGTCGATACCGGTTGCACCGTTCAAGCTTTCATGCACGGATTTGCCCGCGTCTTCTTCCATGTGCGCGCGGATTACGTTGATGGTTTTCACATCGTCGCCGACTACGATTTCCAGTTTGCCGTGTTCGACAATCGGTAAATCCAACTGGCTGATTTGATAGCCTTTGGGCAAGTCGGGGTAAAAGTAGTTTTTGCGGTCGAACACGTTTTTCTGATTGATTTTCGCATCCAACGCCAAGCCTAATTTGATGGCTTTTTCAACGACTTCTCGGTTCATTACCGGCAGTACGCCCGGCAGCGCGCATTCCACCACGCTGGCGTGCGCATTGGGTTCCGCACCGAATGCAGTCGATGCGCCGCTGAAGATTTTGGATTGGGTGTTGAGCTGGACGTGGATTTCCAAGCCGATTACAGTTTCCCAAGTCATAGTTTAAGTTTCCTTTGAATTTGGGTTGTTTTAAATAGGGGATATTTGATTTTTCATTGGGCAGGATTTCTGAAATACATAGAAACCCGTTTGCATTCAGGATAATGTTGATTGTTTGAAAATCTTTTTACGCCAAATAGCCAGTAGCAATACATTCACAGCAACCACAGCAGACACTAGAAACAACCATTCGTAGGAATAAATAACATTAAATAATGTAACAAATGTTTGTTCTAGAGGGTGTAGCGTCAATTGCCCATAATATGCCGCTTGCTTGCGAACCGGCATAATAAACTGCATAACAATATAACCGAGGTTGATAAACAGACTCAAAGGCAGGCAGATAATGCTATTGAGTAACAAATGCTTACGCCAAAAATGTGGTGGTCTGGGGCGTTTACGCCACAAAATGTATGTAACAAGTGTAGAAAGGATGAGCCATAACAGCAGAAATAGCACAATGTTTGTGTATATTTCTAGTCCAGTTTCCCGCCATAAACCCCATAAGAATTGCCAAAATTTTGGGGAAAAGTAATCGTAATATTCCATTATTTTAGTAATTTTGTTAGTTTCAGACTGCTGGAAAATTGCCGTCTAATTATGCCCAATTAAATAAGTTAAAAAAATCTTCTAATGAATTAGAAATAATACGCCATGTCAGCTCGCCGTCATCCCAATAAATCACACGAGGTATTTCTTTGTTTTCTGAGAAGTCCATGCAGAACGAGCAATTGCTACCATCAACACCGAATACGAGGATTTGCGAGAAATTAGTGATATAGCCTAAATCGTATTCGCTTTGCTTTTGGTAGTCAGCATATTCTTCAGCTTCCTCTGCGGGGAAATCCTTGGGTAACTCGCGGCTGTATCTTAGGATTTCATCTGAGTTGTAAAAAATATGGGTTTCGGTAAACAACTCGTAACCAAATTGGTCTTGCTCCTGTTTGAGTTTGCCATCTAGACCTTCATATTTTTTGAGTAGTTTGCCGTAGTTTTCTGGAATTTTGGGGTGGGACATTACTTCAGGCTACATGGCAAAGATGATTCAAAACAATAATGCTACGAGTTCCACTATTTACAGGTAGCCTTTTTCAGACGACCTCAAAGACTACCTGTAAATCTTACGCCGGTGCTTTTGTATGCCAATCGCTCGCCAGTTGTACTTGATGCGCTGCACCGAGGATTTTGGCTTCGGAGAAGTGGTTGCCGATAAATTGCACGCCGATGGGCAGTCCGCTGCTGCTGAAACCTGCGGGCAGGGTCAGGGCAGGCAAACCGGCCAGATTCACGGCGATGGTGTAGATGTCGGAAAGGTACATCTGCACGGGATCGTGGATGTCGCTGCCGAGTTTGGGAGCGGCAGTGGGCGCAGTCGGAGCAAGGATGAGGTCGCATTGCGCGAAGGCCGTCTGAAAATCGTTGGCAACGAGGCGGCGCAATTTTTGGGCTTTCAGGTAATAGGCATCGTAGTAGCCGTGCGACAACACATAAGTGCCAATCATGATGCGGCGTTTGACTTCGCTGCCGAAACCTTCGGCGCGGGTGTTGCTGTACATTTCTTCTAGGTCGCCGAATTGGGCGGCGCGGTGGCCGTAGCGCACGCCGTCGTAGCGGGAAAGGTTGGTACTGGCTTCGGCGGAAGCGAGGACGTAGTAAGCGGGGATGGACAGGGCGGTTTGCGGCAGGGAAACTTCAATAGTTTCCGCGCCTTGCGCTTTTAAAAGGTTGATGACGTTTTGTAAAGCAGCCTGCACATCGGCATCCGCGCCTTCGCCGAAATATTCTTTAGGCAGGCCGATTTTCATGCCTTTGAGCGGTTTGTCCAAGTCGCGGGTGTAGTCTTCTTTGCTGCGTTCCAAGCTGGTGGAATCGCGCTCGTCGAAGCTTGCCATCGCATTGAGCAAAATCGCGCAGTCTTCGGCGGTTTGCGCCATCGGACCTGCTTGGTCGAAACTGGAAGCGTAGGCAACCATGCCGAAGCGGGAAACGGTACCGTAGGTAGGTTTGATGCCGGTGATGCCGCAGTGTGAGGCAGGCTGACGAATAGAGCCGCCGGTGTCCGAACCGAGCGCGGCAGGAGCAAGACGTGCGGCAACGACCGCTGCGGAACCACCGGATGAACCGCCTGGGACGTGCTCAGGATTCCACGGATTTTTGGTTGCGCCGTAGAACGAGGTTTCATTGGTCGAACCCATGGCGAATTCGTCCATGTTGGTACGACCGAGCGTTACCATGCCTTCGTCGAGCAGGTTTTGGATGACGGTGGCAGTGTAGGGGGAGATGAAGTTGTCCAGCATCTTGGAGCTACACGCGCTGCGCCAACCTGTTTGACAGAAAATATCTTTGTAGGCGATGGGTACGCCGATAAGCGCCGTGGCGTTGCCCTGCGCGATACGTGCGTCGGCGGCACGGGCTTCGGCGAGGGTCTTGTCTTGGTCGAGAGTGATGTAACCGTTGATAGCCGGGTTCTGCGCAGCAATGGCGGCGAGGTATTCGGTTGCCAGTTCGACGGCGGAGATTTGTTTGGATTGCAGCAGTTGGCTGGCTTGTTTGAGGGTGTATTGGGTCATAAGAGTCTTTTAGTTTAAATAAGTGGGATTTTAAATAGTTTAATGATGTAGGCTGATTTCAGGGTCGTCTGAAAACATCAACCTATCAATTTTTGGTAAGTATCCGGTTGGTTGAGTTGCGTGGCGGAACGGTAAAGCATTGATTGTTCGTCATTTTCATCATAATCATCAATATAAAACGCAAATAGCAATATACCGTTTTCAGCACGATTGCCGAACAGACCTTCTTGGTCGCATTGTTGCAGTGCGGCTATCAGAGCGGTTTCGTATTCGGCACGTTTTTGCTCATAGGTGTCGTTATCATCATCTATGTTTTCTATGCTGCAGTATGCAGCTCGGTAGAGCTCGCTTTGGTTTTCCAGCCAGTTATCTGAAACGTTCTGAGGCTCGGTTTCACTGTCATAAAGGACACATCTACCATCCCAAATCGCCTGCAAAATGGTGCAATTTTCATATTCGTCTGCGTGTTCGACGGTAAAAGCAGCCAAATCCTGATAGGTAATGGCGGCATTGCCTGCGGAGAAAAAGTCGTCTACCAGATAGAAATAATATGCAGCAACTTCTTTACCTGCCTGTTCAACCTGTTTCTTGATACGGTTGAAACATTGGTGGATGTGGCTAACGGCAACTGTGTGAAGGTGTTGTTGCTCGGTGGACATGGGATTCCTTTGCTTCGTACTTTTTGTCTATTCTATTCTTATGCGAAACAGAACTGTCTTGTTACTGCATACTTCAAATGACTCTTAAAAAACCGTACTTGTTCTTTCAGACGACCTTCTCTTGGAAGGATTACTTTTTATCGGGCAAAATATTGGCATCTGACAATGTTTGATTTAAATGTTCAAATGCAGCCTGCCATGGGCTGTTGATACACGAATAGTAACCGTCGTCGTAGGTATTTGCCGTTATTTCCACGAGAAAACGGACTGCATTCAACAAAGCACGTTGTTGTGCAGCGTTAAGCAGCAGTTCATCAGTGTAATAGCTGTTCTCCAACGCATAAGCCAATGTATCGGCAATTATACCGTCTGGGTCTTGTAATACCCAAAGCAAGTAATATGGCAGGGCGAAATGCCTGCCTATACTATCCATAAATGTGATCGCGGAACAGGGATTAAAACGCGGGATTTCTCCTACGCGGTGTCCTTGAAAAAGGACATTTTCCCAATAATCCCGTTCATCTTCAGCGCGATAGCGGCAACGTTCCGGATTATTGGTATCCATCCAGTCATCCACGCAGTCAGCTTCCAATATTCCGATTCCGTCTTTCAGCTTGGTATCGGCAAATGCGTGGCAGACTTGTTCGGCGATTTCTTCGTATGCTTTATTCCACTGTTGAGCATATTCACGCAGGTAGCCCAGTATCTTGATGAGTCGCTTGGGAGACATTGTGCATACAGGCTCGGCACGCTGATGTTTCATAGTTAGGTCGTCTGAAAATGGTTCGCCTATGCAACAGCAAAACGTTGCAAGTCATCTGCCATTTGTTGATTGATCTCAGACAAAGTACCAGCAAAACACCAACCGCGTAGTTGTGCCAATATGTCAAGTCTCTGCATGGCAAGTAGGGCAAGTTGCTGCAATTCAGGTTTCAGACGACCTGTAATTTTAATGCTGCCAAATGTAGTAGCAATAATCACTCTATCGGATTGGTAAACTTCAGTTTCCTGTTGTTTACACAGTTCTTCAATGCTTTCGGCAGTTTGGTCTGCTTGAGGAGGTAGATAATCCATACCCCAATATTCACAAATCAATTTTTGCGGGAAAGTTAATGGATCCAGATTGTTATTTTTACGGAAGGCTTGTGCAAGCTCAGACAACGTATCGCTGCCTTCATCACTGCCAAACGGAGCCTCTTCATCACCGCAATCATAGTAGAGATCATCGGTTAAGTATTCGACAAAATGTGGGTGCGAGGTTTTACGATGTGGACCATAATCTTCATCGTCAAAATAAAGGCGGTCGATGAAATTAAAATCGAGGGCAGGTTGGTAACCTTTTTTGGTCTTTTGTGCGATGAGTTTGTCAGCAGCTTTTTGACAATCGGCTTCATCGTCGTATTCGGTAATTTGGTAACGTCCGGTTGCGCCAAGTTTGCCGAAATTGACCATGATGTCGTTACCATCGGAATCGATAATCCAAAATTTCTGGGAATTGTCGTCAGTATAAATGAAGGCTTGTTTCACAGAAATTCCTTTTCAGGTCGTCTGAAACTGCAAATATTTAAACTAGGTAAAACAACTTACATTTTTATTTTACGCGACTGCAAACGGTTTCCACCATTTTGTTACTGTGCATTGTTTCGCTGGAATCTTCCTTTTTCAGCTGCTCAATGGCTTCTTGCGGCATTTTGTCGGGACTATTGTAATTGTGAACGTCGATACGCTCTTCAAGTTGTCCGTTTTTGTCAAACAGGGCAATCGCGCTCATAACAGATTGTTTGGGTTCTTGGCAATGTACCCAATCTAAAATCAGCATATGGGCATGTTTGCCTGAACCCGCAGATTGATGCCGTGTAATGGTTGAATACCAACCATTACCGAGATTTTTGATACTGTTCGGATAGAGTGATGCGCTGTATTTCCCGTCAGGTGTTTCGTAGTCATACAAATGCACGGCTTGCTCGGAATGAACAACAGGCAATACAGAGGATTTAGGGTTGTTGTCATCCTTAGGCATAGCGTAGGCGTTAACCGTGAGTACGCCAAGTAATAATGTGGTCAAAAATTTATTCATTATTGGTTTTCCTAAAGGGTAAACTCCATCTATTCTTCAATTACCTGAGGCACGATATACAGGCGGTTGCGCACTTCGGGTGCAACGGCTTGATACTCGGCGGCATGGTCGGTTTCGGTAACTTTATCTTCGCGCAGGCGCAGGGCGGCTTCGTGGGGGTGTGCCATCGGCTCAACACCATCGGTATTCACGCTCTGCATTTTTTCAACCATAGCGAAAATGTCGTTCAATTCTGAGAGGGTTTTGCCTTTTTCTTCCTCAGTCAGCGAAAGGCGTGAGAGTTTGGCGATTTTTTCCACATCGGTTAAGCTTAAAGCCATAAAAAATCCTTGTCTGATAGCAAACGCCCCTTTATTGGGGTATCATTGCGTTCTTCTTCGATGAAACGAGGAATTATAACCGAAAACTACTCAAACGGCGTGTGATTTCGCCATGCGTTTCATACGGGGAGTGGGGAGGTCGTCTGAAAAGGCGTTGTTCCCATGTTTTTAATATTTTGGATAACAATTAAATAAAATCGGTGCTGGGCCGATATTCAGGTATTTTATGTTTCGTTTTTTATCCCGTTTTTTCTCCAACGATATCGCCATTGACTTGGGTACGGCGAACACGTTGATTTATGTGCGCGGTAAAGGCATTGTTTTGGACGAGCCGTCTGTGGTGGCGGTCCAATCAGGTACAGGCGGTAAAAGTAAGATTGTTGCCGTCGGTACGGAAGCCAAGAAAATGCAGGGGCGTGCGCCGCGCAATATTGAAATCGTCCGTCCTATGCGGGACGGGGTGATTGCTGATTTTACGATTGCCGAGCGTATGCTGGGTATGTTGATTAAAAAAGCAATACAGGGCAATTCGGTTGTGCCACCGCGCGTAGTGATCTGCGTGCCGGGCGGGGCAACTCAAGTGGAACGCAAGGCAATTTTGGATTCCGCGTTTGCCGCAGGTGCATCTTCCGTACATTTGATTGAGGAGCCGATGGCGGCTGCTTTGGGTGCGGGTTTGCCGATTGAGGATGCTGCCGGTTCGATGGTGGTGGATATCGGCGGCGGTACAACGGAAATCGGCATTTTGTCGTTGGGCGGTATGGCTTATTCTGCCTCTGTCCGTGCGGCAGGCGATGAGTTTGATAAGAGCATCGTGCATTATCTGCGCCGTCATCGCGGCGTGTTGATTGGCGAAGCGACGGCTGAAGAATTGAAGAAAACAATCGGTTCCGCCTCCGGCTTTGCAACCGAAACCGCTATGCGGATTAAAGGTCGCGATTTGGCGGAAGGTACGCCCAAATCGATTGCCATTACTTCTGAAGAAGTGCGCGAGGCTTTGAGCGAAACGGTTAATCAGATTATCCGCGCCGTGCGCCTTGCATTGGAACAGGCTCCGCCTGAGTTGGCCGGCGATATTGCCGACAGGGGTATTATGCTGACGGGCGGTGGCGCACTGTTGCACGGTATGGATACGGTTTTGGCGGATGCGACGGGGCTGCCTGTCGGTATTGCCGACCAGCCTTTGAACTGTGTGGCTTATGGTGCGGGTAAAGCCTTGGATTATATCGGCAAATGGAATGCCGTCTTTGTGGATAACCCGTAAGGCAGGCTGAAATGGAACATTCTTCTTTACGGTTTGACGAGGCAAAGGGCCAAAAGCTGTTGCCTCGTTTTATTGCGTATTTGTTACTGGGCGCAGGCATTATGGTAGCGGACGGCCGTTTCAACCTGATGCAGCCCGTGCGCACTGCGGCGGCAGAGATTCTTTATCCGGTGCAATGGCTGGCAAACCAGCCGGTCCGTCTCTATCAATATTTTTCTAACCAATCTCAATCACAAACCGAGTTGTTGGAACAAAACCGTCTCCTTTTGGAGGAAAACGGTCGTCTGAAAGTCCGGCTTCAACGCGACAAGGTCAACCTGAGCGAATTGCAGGAACTGAAAAAGCTATATAGTTTGCAGCAAAAAGGCGTAAGTAATGTCATCGGTGCTGAAGTATTGTCCAGTGGCAAAGACCCATTGTCCGAACGTTTGATTATCAATAAAGGCAGTGGCGAAGGGGTAGGGGCAGGTGATGCCGTTATCGATCAAAACGGCTTAATCGGACGCGTTACCTTAGTTCACGCAAACAGTGCGGAAGTCGAGCTGATGGCGGCTGCACAAAGTATCGTCCCTGTTGCCGTTGAGCGGACGGGCGAACGCAATCTCGCCTACGGCAACGGCGTGGGCTTGGATTTGCGCTATTTCCCGACAGGATCGGATTTGAAGCCGCAGGATGTTTTGATTACTTCCGGTTTAGACGGCATTTATCCGGCAGGCATTCCCGTAGCGCGCGTGGATAAAGTCGTCCGCGCTTCAGGTACGCCTTATTACGACACAGAACTGACCCCGTTTGCCGCCTTGCGCCGCAGCCGCTTTGTTTTGGTTCTGTCTTCTTCCCATTCTTCCCAATAAATCATTCATGAACGATTTTGACGATTCCTACCGTGCCATGCCCGTCGGCGTGATTGCGGCAAGTTTTGCCGTAACCATGCTTGTCGATTTCATGCCTTTTCCCTTTGATGTGTTTTTTTGGCTGCCCGAACTGACTGCGCTGATGCTGCTTTATTGGTCTATGCACCATCCTCAACGTGTCGGCATGGGCATTGCGTTTTTGCTCGGCTTGATAGTCGATGCTGCAACGGCAGCGACTTTGGGGCTGCACGCATTGTCTTATACGGTCATGGTGTATTTCGTCTTGAACACGCGCCGTCAAATCATGCTCTACGGCCACATCATGCAGATCGGGGCGGTATTGGCAGCATTGTTCTGCCATCAGGCGGTCTTGGTGGCGGCGCGCCTGTTCCTCAACAACCAAATCATCACTTGGCAAAGTTTCATCGCGCCTTTGGCAGGCGCGCTGCTTTGGCCTTTCTTGAGCCAGTTGATGCTGGCACTGACCAATTTTTATCGCGCCAACAGATAACGTGAAACCATGTCCATACTGAATACTATGAAACGTCGTCTGAAAAATGGCGGCAGCGGTAAAACACAGACTGCAAAGGCGGCGCAAGCCGATTCTTTATTGCGTCTGCTGGTGGCGTTTATCCTGATTGTGGTTTTGTTTGCCGCATTGGTGGCTCGGTTTGTCTATTTGCAGGTGTTCCGGCATGACGATTTTTCCGGGCAGGCATCCAGCAACCGCATCACATTAATTCCAACCCCGCCCGTTCGCGGCGAAATCGTAGATGTCAACGGCGTGCCGTTGGCAAAAAACTATCCCGTGTTTTCGCTGGAAGTCATTCCCAGCCGCATTGAGGGTAAGATGGAGGATGTCATCGAAGCTCTGCGGAAGTATGTCGATATTACGCCTACTGATTTGAAGCGTTTCCACAAATATCGCGAAAGCTACCGCAAATTTGAAAACATCCCGCTCAAGCTGCGCCTGACAGATAAAGAAGCGGCGAAATTGTCGGTGCATCTGAATGAATTTAAAGGCGTAGAAGTCAATTCGCGCACTTTCCGCGAGTATCCTTATGGCAAGCTGACTTCACACTTTTTAGGTTATATCGGCCGCATTAGCGACAAAGATCAGGAAATTTTGGAAGAAGAGGGCTTGACTGCGCTCTATCGCGGCAGCACGCACATCGGCAAATCGGGGCTGGAAAAATATTACGAACCGCAGCTTCATGGCGCGCCCGGCTATCAAGAAGTGGAAAAAGATGCTTACGGCAATATTGTGCGCGTCTTGAAAAACGTACCCTCACGCATGGGGCAAACTTTGCGCTTGGGTATGGACATCCGTATGCAACAAGAGGCGGACAAAATATTGGGAGACAGGCGCGGGGCGATTGTTGCCATCAATCCGCAAGACGGTACGGTGTTGGCATTCGTTTCCAAACCTTCTTTTGATCCCAATCTCTTTATCGACGGCATTGACAGCGAAACGTGGAAAGCCTTGAATGATGACTGGAAAAAGCCGTTGGTCAACCGCGTAACACAAGGTTTGTATCCGCCGGGTTCGACGTTTAAGCCGTTTATGGGCATGGCTTTGCTGGAAAGCGGCAAAATTACCCAAACGACGGTCGTTCCCGCGCCCGGCGCATGGAGCATTCCCGGTAGCCGCCATGTTTTCCGAGATTCCGTACGCAGCGGACACGGTTCGGCAAATTTGAGCAAGGCGATACAGGTGTCGTCCGATACCTTTTTCTACCGCTTGGGCTACGAAATGGGCATAGACAAAGCATCGCCGTATTTAGCGCAATTCGGTTTCGGCAAAAAAACCGGCATCGACCTGCCCAGCGAATATACGGGCGTTTTGCCCAGCCGCGAATGGAAGGCGAAACGCTTTGCCAAATCGTCCGATCCTACCGCCAAAGAATGGCGCGCAGGCGAGATGGTCTCGGTCAGCATCGGGCAGGGTTACAACGCTTACACCCCGCTGCAAATGGCACACGCCACCGCTTCGCTCGCCAATAACGGCGTGTTTTATCAACCGCATTTGGTGAAAGAGTTGTTGGATTTCGACAAACGCAAAATCACGCGCATCAATCCCAATCCCGAATACAAAATTCCGTTTAAACAAGACAATTTCGAATACGTCAAACAGGCGATGGAGAAAGTCTTGAAACCGGGCGGTACGGCACACCGCATCGGCGGCGGATTGACTTACAGCATGGGCGGCAAAACGGGCACGGCGCAGGTTGTGCAAATCAAGCAGGGCGGTCATTACAACGCCGCTGCCTTGCGCGAGCAACACCGCGACCATGCGTGGTTTATCTCGTTTGCCCCTTTGGAGAAGCCTGAAATCGCCATTGCCGTGATTCTGGAAAACGGCGGCTGGGGTGCCTACGCCGCACCGCTTGCCCGCAGCCTGACCGATTTTTATATGCTCAACGTCAAGCCGCAGCAGTTTTCAGACGACCCCGACGCAGGCGGAATGCCCGAACCGCAACAACACCGCACACAACCCCAACCGCCGACCATTTTCCAAAAAGCCTACGGTCTGAAACAGGAGGAAGCAAATCATGAATGAAACGGTCGGAATGTGGGCGAAAATCAAGCGCATCGTATCCGCCCCGATAGACCCGTGGCTGTTTTTCCCCATGCTCGCCATCTACATCATGAGCCTGTTTTTGCTCTATTCGGCGGACGGGCAGGATTTCGGCCAGCTTGAACACAAAACCCTGCATACGGTTGTCGGCTTCACCCTGCTGTGGTTTGTCGCCTCATTCAAGCCGCGTGATGCCGCAAAGGTTGCGCTGCCGATGTACCTGATTGGCGTGTTGCTGCTTGTCGCCGTCGAAGTCGCGGGCGTAACCGTTAATGGCTCTACCCGCTGGCTGGAGCTGGGTTTCACACGCATCCAGCCGTCCGAAATCATGAAAATCGTCCTGCCCATGACCGTTGCTTGGTATTTCCAGCGGCACGAAGGTCGTCTGAAATGGTTTCACTACATCATCGCCATGCTTTTAATCCTTATCCCCGTTGCGCTGATTTTGAAACAGCCCGATTTGGGTACGGCGGTTTTGATTATGGCATCGGGTATTTTCATCGTCTTTTTCGCAGGCCTACCGTGGAGAGTCATCTTTGCCGCCATCGTCGCCTTTGTTGCTGCATTGCCGCTTTTGTGGAACTACGGGATGCACGACTATCAGAAAACCCGCGTTCTGACGCTGTTTGACCCGACGCAGGACCCTTTGGGCGCAGGCTACCACATCATTCAGTCCATGATTGCCATCGGTTCGGGCGGCGTTTGGGGAAAAGGCTGGCTCAACGGCACGCAAACGCATTTGGATTACATTCCCGAGTCCACGACCGACTTCATTTTTGCCGTGTATGGCGAAGAATTCGGTTTGATCGGCAACATCTTGCTGCTGCTGGTTTACCTCGTTATCCTGACGCGCGGACTGCTGATTGCCGCCAAAGCCCAATCGCTTTACAGCCGCACGCTTGCCGGCGCATTGACCATGACCTTTTTCTGCTACGCCTTTGTGAACATGGGCATGGTGAGCGGCATTTTGCCCGTTGTCGGCGTCCCCCTGCCGTTGGTCAGCTACGGCGGTACTGCAACGCTTTCCATCATGACCGTACTTGCGCTGCTGATGGGTATTTCCAGCGAACATAAAACCAAACGCCGCTACGAATTTAACGATAAAGCGGACGTAAACGTCTCTACAAAAAACAAATAAGGGAATGAAAAATGGAATTAGGTGTAGAAATCGGCAAACTATTAGTTGCCTTCCTTGTATTGATTAACCCGTTCAGTGCGCTTTCGATTTACCTCGATTTGACACAGGATCACAGCACCAAAGAAAAACGCCGCATCGCCCGCACTGCCGCACTCGCCGTCTTCATCGTCATTACCGTCTTCACCTTAACGGGCGGAATGTTGTTGAAAATATTGGGCATCAGCGTCGGCTCTTTCCAAGTCGGCGGCGGTATTTTGGTATTGCTCATCGCCATCTCCATGATGAACGGCAACGACAACCCTGCCAAACAAAATATCGGCGGAGACAAGGAAGAGGGCGTCGTACAACATATCCAGAAAAACGCCAAAGCCATCGCCGTCGTTCCCGTCGCCATCCCCATCACCATCGGTCCCGGCGGTATCTCCACTGTCATCATCTACGCTTCAGCCGCCAAAAATTACAGCGATATTGCTTTGATCCTTACCGCAGGCTTCCTCGTCAGCCTGATTTGCTACGCCATCCTCATCGTCGCCGGGCGAATCAGCAAAAAACTGGGGACAACAGGGCTGACCATCCTCAACCGCATCATGGGCATGATGCTTGCGGCCGTCTCCGTAGAAATCATCGTTGCCGGATTGAAATCTATTTTTCCGCAACTGGCAGGCTAGTTCAGCGGATTAGACAAGAAGCAGACATTACCGCATATTTGTTTATCCTTGCCAATGTAAAAGGTCGTCTGAAAACAGGGTTTTCAGACGACCTTTAGTCTATTGACTTTCTAAAAGTGCCAATATCTATCCAAAATACAATCGTCAAAGCTATGTAACTATTTATTGAGAGACTTGCTTTCAGACGACCTCGGCAACATCAAAGAACCAATCGCGCCCGCAATTGCCCCCATTATTCCGACTCCGGCGTACATTTGCCAATCCAATGTCGTTGAACGCTGATATATCAGCATCAATATCCCTTCAGATGCCGCAATCGTAGGTACCACACCTGCCGCTGAAAGCAATGTAAACAACAACGTTCCTGCTACACTGCGCCGCAAGCACAAACGTTTCGCGACTAGGGTGCATAGCAGCATGGCGGGCAGAGCATGGGCAGCGAAAATCAAAACACTGCTCAATATCTCTAAAACGGACGGACTTCCTTTATCTAAAACATACATGTAAAGCAATAATAAAAACAAGAGTGCTTGTACGCCAAATGCAACCAGCAGCATAGCGGCAGATTTCCAATATGTTGTAGTTTTAGGCTGATTCATCATATTCCTTCTTTAATTTATGATTCCTAGCACATTGTAATTTACTTTATCGATTCTAGTTTGATTCTGTTTACCCGCCAACATCACATATAGATAAAATTTGTTCCGCTTGTTGGAGGTCGTCTGAAAAGTTGGTTCCATCAATAGAAATAGAAATTCAGATGATTTTTTGAGTGAAAAACTAAAAAGTTTTGCCCTGAGTTTTCAAAAGCGTTACACTCCATCCGGCATTGAGAGTAGGGTGGCAATCTGATGATTTTATGAGCTGCCAAAATTGTTCAAGTATTTGAATGATAAGTCCACCCTTTAAGCAAATAACATCCGATGCCGACTTATCCAACCACGCCGCTGCCGTCATTGCGCCGACAGTCAGGCAGTCAGCGTCATTGAGCCGCTGTAAACACGAAAGAACACACTATGACCATCTCTCCCGTCGCCTTGCGCCGTAAGACCGAGCGCAAGCCGCATCCGACCGCGCGTTATTGGAAAAAATGCGATGTCGAAGCCCTGTTCGGGCTGCCCTTCCTCGACCTTGTTTACAAAGCCGCCGAAATCCACCGCCAAAATTTCAACCCGCGCGAAATCCAGCTTTCCACCCTGCTATCCATCAAAACCGGCGGCTGCCCCGAAGACTGCGCCTACTGCCCGCAATCGGCGCACCACAACACCAATCTGGGCAAAGAGCAGATGATGGATGTGGATGAAATCGTCGAAAAAGCCAAAATCGCCAAATCACGTGGCGCAAGCCGTTTCTGCATGGGCGCGGCATGGCGCGGCCCCAAACCGAAAGACGTGGAGACGGTTTCCGCAATCATCAAAGCCGTCAAAGGATTGGGTATGGAAACCTGCGGCACGTTCGGTATGCTCGAAGACGGTATGGCGGAAGACTTCAAGAAAGCAGGTTTGGACTATTACAACCACAACCTTGACACCGACCCTGAGCGCTACAACGACATCATCCACACGCGCAAACACGAAGACCGCATGGATACCTTGGGCAAAGTCCGCAATGCCGGTTTGAAGGTTTGCTGCGGCGGCATCGTCGGCATGAACGAGACCCGCGCCGAGCGTGCCGGACTGATTGCCAGCCTTGCCAACCTCGACCCGCAGCCCGAAAGCGTACCAATTAACCAGTTGGTCAAAGTGGAAGGCACGCCGCTGGCCGATGCCGAAGATTTGGATTGGACGGAGTTCGTCCGTACCATCGCCGTGGCGCGGATTACCATGCCGCACAGCTACGTCCGCCTGTCGGCAGGGCGCAGCAATATGCCTGAATCCATGCAGGCAATGTGTTTCATGGCGGGCGCGAACTCGATTTTCTACGGCGACAAACTCTTAACCACCGAAAACCCCGACGAAGACGGCGACCGCCTGTTGATGGAAAAACTGGATTTGTATCCGTTGCGGTTTGAGTTGGAAGAAGAATACGAAGCGGCGCAGGAAACGCCCAAGATTAAAGTGGATTATTAATCGTTTTTGCCTATTCCCAATAAACAAGGTCGCCTGAAAACTGTGTTTACAAAGCCAATGCTTCAAACACGGTTTCAGACGACCTTTATCTTTGAAAACTCTTTTTATAGTGGATTAAATTTAAATCAGGACAAGGTGACGAAGCCGAAGACAGTACAGATAGTACGGAACCGATTCACTTGGTGCTTCAG
>JUNU01000454.1 GCA_001067655.1 Neisseria lactamica | reverse complement strand
AGTACGGCAAGGCGAGGCAACGCCGTACTGGTTTAAATTTAATCCACTATAAAATCCAAATAAAAAGTGACCCTGCGCTATCGTTGAATCTGCCAATACACTGCTATCAATACTTTTAACAATCAGCATGTGATATTTCTATGGAGCTTAAATCATGCCGCGTTTTTTTCTAAAAACCGTTTCCATACTCACTTTAGCAGCTTTGGCAGCGTGTTCCGGTTCACACGAACACTCAAGTTCTTCACCTGACAGTCTTCAGAGTCCACCCAACGCAGCACTGTCTACTGCCGCCGTTGCTGAAGAAAATCTGTCTCTTGCAGAAAACACCGAACGCTACCAAGACCAACCCGACCAACCGGTCAAATCCGTTGCCCAAGAGCCTGTATCCACATTCAGCATCGATGTCGATACCGGAAGCTACGCCAACGTCCGCCGATTCCTGACCAACGGCGAACAGCCGCCCAAAGACGCGGTGCGGATTGAAGAAATCGTCAATTATTTCCCCTACAACTACCCGCTTCCTACCGACGAGCATCCTTTCGCCGTTCACACTGAAACCATTGATTCTCCATGGCAACCGGAAGCCAAGTTGATCAAAATCGGTATCCAAGCACAAGACACCGCGAAGAAAAACCTGCCGCCTGCCAACCTCGTTTTCCTTGTGGACGTATCCGGCAGTATGAATGTAGAAAACAAACTGCCGCTGGTTCAAGAAACCCTTCGCATCCTGACCCGACAACTGCGCCCGCAAGACAAAGTGACCCTGATTACCTATGCGTCAGGTGAAGATCTGGTACTCCCGCCCACCTCAGGCGCAGATAAAGAAACCATCCTAAACGCCATTGACAAACTGCGTGCGGGCGGCGCGACAGACGGCGAATCCGCACTGCAAATGGCTTATGAGCAAGCGCAAAAAGCCTTCGTACCCAACGGCATCAACCGCATCCTACTGGCAACCGATGGCGACTTTAACGTCGGCGTATCCGACACCGAAACCCTCAAATCCATGGTTACCGAAAAACGCAAAAGCGGCGTTTCACTCAGCACTTTAGGTTTCGGCATGGGCAACTACAACGAAGACATGATGGAACAAATCGCCGATGCGGGCGACGGCAATTACAGCTACATCGACAACGAAAAAGAAGCGAAAAAAGTCCTGCAACAGCAGCTGACCTCCACACTCGCCACTGTAGCGCAGGATGTCAAAATCCAAGTCGAATTCAACCCCGCCACCGTCAAAGAATACCGCTTGGTCGGCTATACCAACCGCACCCTGCGCAATGAAGACTTCAACAACGACAAAGTCGATGCGGGCGACATCGGCGCAGGCCACAGCGTGACCGCCCTCTATGAAATCATCCCGCAGGGCAAACAAGGCTGGCTTGAAGAATCGCGCTATCAAAAAGCCCCAGCCGCTAAAGGCAGCAAAAACGAATACGCCTTTGTCAAAGTGCGCTACAAACTGCCCGGACAAAAAGACAGCCAATTGATGCAACAAGCCGTCCCCGTCGGCAGCAAACCGCTTGACCAAGCCGACAAAGACACCCTGCTCGCCCTTGCCGCCGCTTCCTATGCCCAAGCCTTGCGCGGCGGCGAATACAACGGCAAACTTAATTGGAGAGACATCGAAAACATGGCACAAAAAGTCCAAGGCGATGACCCGTTCGGTCTGAAATCCGAATTTCTCCAACTGGTGCGCACCGCCGCCGGACACGGAGGAACATCAGGTCCTTTAGTTAAAGAGTAAAATCTCAAAAGGTCGTCTGAAAACTTTTCAGACGACCTTTTATACACCCTGCCTCAACCACCATCAGGAGCCGCTTCATGTTCACACTCAAAACCGACAACGACCGCCTGCTTCTCGCCTCCCCCGATTTGCGCGCGGAAATTTATCTTTACGGCGGGCTGCTCAACCGCTACGAAATCCGCCGCCCCGACGGCACGTGGTTCAACATCGTCAAAGCCTACGACACCCCGCAACACGCCCGCGAGAGCCTGACCGAATGGTTCCGCAGCGGCAAGCTCAGCCCGTACGCCTGCCGCCTGCGCCACGGCAAATACAGCTTTGACGGCAAAGCATATCAGTGCGGCAAATTCAAACTCGCCGAACACGCGGCACACGGTTTGATGTATGACCGCGAGTTCGCCCTCGTCAACAGCCACGCCGACGGCCAATCCGCCGAAGTCGAAATCCGTGCAGATTACGCGCAAGACGACAGCGGCTACCCTTTCCCCTTCAGCCTGACCGTCCGCTACCGCCTCAGCGCAGACGGCTTAAGCATCCGCTCTACCGTCCGCAACCAAGGTACGACCGCCATGCCGCTCGCAGACGGCTGGCACCCCTATTTCACACTCGGCGGCAAAACCGACGATTGGTCGCTGGAAATCGACAGCAGCAAACGCTTGGGCTTCGATGCCGATTTGGTTCCCGATGGCAGCATAATTGACGACACCCGTTTTCAGACGACCTCAAGCCTGGCAGGTATCGAATTGGACAACAGCTTTGTTTTGGCACGCAGCAAACCCGCCGCCTGCACGCTTTCAGGCAACGAACTGACCCTGAGCATTTACCCCGACGCATCCTATCCCTACCTGCAAATCTTCACCCCATCGACCCGCGACACCATCGCCATCGAAAACCTCAGCGGCGCACCCGACTGCTTCAACAACGGCTTAGGGTTAATCAAGCTGGACGCGGGAGAAGAAGCCGCATTTGAAACGCGCTACCATATAGCTGCCAACCGTCCGTAAACAGCCCGAATCTTTACCGGCAAAGCAAAGGTCGTCTGAAAAGGCCCAATCAGGTTTTCAGACGACCTTTTAACCAACTGATGCACTGGTTTCTTTGACTGAAAAACAAAAAACAGCCAGCGTCAATAAACCTAGCATTTTCAATCAAATATGCTGTATTAAATCATAATCTGACCGAAATAGCGTTGCCATATTTTTTCTTTTACCCCACTAAAAGCGAAGTCATACTGAGCGAACCGGCAACAAGGTTGTCGTTGAAAAACGTAATGGCATCATCCGGCTCGCGCAATGCCATAATACAAAGAAAAGGCAGATAATGTTCCGGCGTCGGCACGGAGAGCATCGCCTTTTCGCCCAGCCGTTCGTAATGAATCAAAGTATCGTCATCCCGCTCGACAATCGCCTGATTGACCGCTTCGCGGAACGCAAACGCCCAATCATAACCCGCACCGATTTGATTAATATGCGCCCTACTCATCACGCTCAGATTATGGATAATATTGCCGCTGCCGATAATCAACACGCCCTGTTCGCGCAAGGCGGATAATTTCTTCGCCAAATTGAAATGCCATTCCGCAGATTGCGAACGGTTCAGGCTGAGTTGTACCACAGGAATATCGGCATCGGGATACAGAAATTTCAACACCGCCCACGCACCGTGATCAAAACCGCGTGTCGGATTCAGCTCCACATTTTCCGATTGTAATAACGACCGAACTTGCTCCGCCAATTCAGGCGAACCGGGCGCCGGATACTGCACTTGGCTGAGTTCTTCAGGAAATCCGTAAAAATCGTAAATCATTTCAGGATGTTCGCCCGATGTAACCTGCAAACGGCTGCTGTACCAATGCGCCGAAATCATCAAAATCGCCTTGGGTTTGGCAAACTTTTGCGTAATCAGGCTGAGATTTTGGTTGAACGGATTTTCCTTATCCAACACATTCATCGGACTACCGTGCCCGACAAACAATACAGGCATTTTTTTCATCATTGCCTCCTTAAAATATTTGATGAGGCGGATTGTACGGATAAATGATTAAGCAATAAATCTCAATTTATGAACAACATAATTTCTCAATAGGAAATGATAAAGTATTCTTTGGCTTTGCTAAAAAAGTAAAATCAAAAGGTCGTCTGAAAGTTGAGTTTCAGACGACCTCTTGTCCTAAAAGACCATTTTAATCAATCTCTTTTGCCAATATTCAACCGTTTGCCCCATCAAGCCTTGTCTGTGCTTGACCCGGCTTTGCCGTTCTCCTACAAAGTTTTCAGCAATACTTTCCACACCGACAATTTGGGATTGTGCTGTCTGCCTTAACCAATCAAGTCCATTTTGCGTCATATACTGGTTCATTTCCAACATCACGCCTGCTTTTTATCAACAAATGCTGCGCCCGTTTTGGATGAGGTCGTTTTGCACGGTTTGACAAGTGTCGTTTTGCACGCCGTTTCCCGCCCATTTTTGAGCATTTCAAAACCTCGGTCGTCTGAAATTTGACGCCGCTCTGTCCAAGTGTTATTAATAATTCCTATTCACAAACAAACAGGAACAAACATGAAAAAAGTTGGTAATAAAGTGGTCGTTGTAGGCTTGGGCGCGGTCGGTGTCAGCTATGCCTATTCCATGCTCAACCAAGCCTTGTGCGACGACATGGTTTTAATCGACATCAACCGCACGCGCGCGGAAGGCGAAGCGCGCGACTTCCGCCACGGAATGCCTTATGCCGCCTCGCCTGCGCGTATTTACGTCGGCGATTACGATGATTGTTCGGATGCGGATATCGTGTGTATTTGCGCGGGCGCGGCGCAGGCTCCCGGCGAAACACGTTTGGACTTAATCGACAAAAACCTGCGTATCTTCCACGACATCGTTTCGAAAGTCATGGCTTCCGGCTTTGACGGCATCTTCTTGGTTGCCTCCAATCCCGTGGACGTACTGTCTTATGCCGTCCTGCGCTTTTCAGGCCTGCCCAAAGAGCGTGTTATCGGCTCGGGCACTATCCTTGACTCCGCCCGTTTCCGCGTCTGTCTGGGCAACGAATTCGACGTCGCACCTTGGAGCGTCGATGCCATGATGATCGGCGAACACGGCGACAGCATCATTGCGCTTTGGAGCACCGCCAACATCGCCGGTATGTCGGTTCAGAAGATGTTGGAACAATCAGAAGACGGGCAGGCGCGTATGGACAAAATCTATACCACCGTGCGCAATGCCGCCTATGAAGTCATCGCCGCCAAAGGCTCAACCAGCCACGGCATCGGCATGGGCTTGAGCCGCATCTCCAACGCCATCCTGCACAATCAAGGCGTCGTGCTGCCCGTCTCCACCCTGCTTGAAGGCGAGTTCGGACAAAACGGCGTGTATATCGGCGTGCCGACCGTCGTCAACCGTCAAGGCGCGGTCCGCATCATCGACCTGCAACTTTCAGACGACGAAGCCGAACGCTTCGCCCACTCGGCGGAGCTGTTAAAAAGCTATCAACGCAAAGTCGATGAAATGGTCGGGTAAATAGAATCGCCTCTAAGTAAAACGTCGTCTGAAAACCGGAAATTTGGTTTTCAGACGACGTTTGCTATGTAGGGGAAATTAAACCGTCAATAGTCTAAATTCAAATACAAAATACCTATACCACCATTCCTGCGCAGGCGGGAATCCGGACTTGCGGTTTTCAAAAGTGTTTGAAGATTACTTTAATGGCAGACTGACGGATTCGGAACGTGCGGGTATGACGGCACTAACCCGCCCAAACTGATTACTAAATAAAATAACCTAGTCTTCTATTGGTTTGCTAAACAAAGACACAGTCGAAGTGGATTTCATCCTACAACGCGAACAAAGTGTCGCACCGATTGAAATGAAAACGGAAGAGAATTTGAAGGCAAAGAGCTTGAAAGTTTATGTAGAACAGTTTGCACCTGAACAAGTATTGCATTTTTCGATGGCGGATTATCAGAGACAAGATTGGATCGTGAATGCACCTTTGTATGGAATTATTACATATAATTAGTGTAAAATATTCTTGTTTTAACTTACTGTTATTAGGGAAATAGATTATGAGTATTCAAGATTATGCTATTAAAGGCGAAGCATTTTATTTAAAAGATGTATTCAGTTCAATGTTTCAGTATTCCATTCCTGATTATCAACGTCCATATTCTTGGGAAGAAGAACATATCAAACAATTATTCGATGACTTATATGAGTTTTATCAACGGAAAACAGACGAAAGCTATTTTTTAGGCAGTATTGTAGTTATAAAAAAAGACCATCAACCACAAGCCGATGTGGTTGATGGTCAGCAACGTTTAACTAGCTTGACAATTTTATTTGCAACATTAGCAAATTCTTTGAATGGAAAATATAAAGAAAGTATTGCCAAGTATCTCCAACAACCTGAAGATCTTGCAGAGAGTATTCCTGCTCAACCAAGACTAATTCTGCGCAAACGCGATAAAGATTTCTTTAAAAAATACATTCAAGATTTGGAAGTAAATAAAATCGAAGCATTGACCATAGAACATGATTGCAAAAATGATGCTCAGAAAAATATAGTTAGAAATGCTTTGGTATTATTAAAAGCAATCCCCGAAAAGCTAAAAAACGAAGAAGAAGTTTTTGATTTTTTCAAATTTCTAATTCAAAAATGTTGCTTGGTCGTTGTATCTACACCTAATCAAAAATCAGCATTTCGTATTTTTTCCGTTATGAATAATCGTGGTTTGGATTTATTGCCAACTGATATTTTAAAAGCAGACTTGATAGGAAAAATACAGACTAATCAAGATGAATATACTCAAAAATGGGAAGATTTAGAGCAAGAGCTAGGACGAAACCGTTTTAATGAACTATTTACCCATATCCGTATGATAGAGTTAAAAAATAAAGCACAAAGAAGTATTTTAGAAGAATTACAAGAGTTAGTTTTACCTAAAATTACTTCTATTTCAGACTTTATTGATAATGAACTTTCTAGTTATGCTTCAGCATTTAGCGCATTAAAAAATAGTAAGTACCGAGCAGATAGCAATGAATTTGAAATAAACCAATATATTTATTGGTTAAATCGAGTAGGCTTTTCTGAATGGTTACCCGTAGCGATATTGTTCTTACATCAAAAACCAGATAGTAATCAATCGATTGAATTCTTTAAATATTTAGAGATCTTAACTTCTTATTTGCATCTATCTGCAAAAGATGTAAATAAACGCATCGAACGTTATGCCTTAATCTTAAAGGATTTACAGAATAATCCAAAACACTGTAGCTCAAACTTATTCCTAAATGAAAAGGAAAAACAATCCTTTAAAGAACTATTGGATGGCAATATTTATAATGAGCTTACGTCAGTTAGAAGAAATTATTTGATTTTAAGATTGGATGCTATGATTTCTGATGGGGCAGCTAATTATAATAATGAGTCTGGATTATTAACAATTGAACATGTGTTGCCACAAACAATAGATGAAGGTAGTCAATGGAAACAGTGGTGGACAGATAAAGATGGAAAAGATACCCCACATCAAACTTGGTTGCATCGTTTAGCAAATTTGGTTCCATTGAATAAGAGACGAAATTCTGCAGCTTCTAATTGGGACTTTGATAAAAAGAAAGAGAAATATTTTTCCGGCAATAAAGATGTTTCATCTTATGCTCTCACTAGCAAAGTCTTAGAAAAAAATGAATGGACACCAAAGATTGTAGAAAATCGACAAAAAGAGTTATTGGAGAGTCTTTATGAGAATTGGTCGTTGTAGTATGTAAGGCTGACCTCAGGCCACCATATAATACAAAGGTCGTCTGAAACTATTTTCAGACGACCTTTGTTTAGTTTAATTTTACATCAAACAGGATTTCCGGTTTTCAGACGACGTCTTCCGTTCACAAACCTAAGTCCTATTTTTCCGCTTTCAACACCCGCTGACGGCGTGTTTCGCTCAACACCATCCCCGCGCTGACGGAGACGTTCATGCTTTCGACCGTGCCGAACATGGGTATCGACACCAGCATGTCGCAATGCTCGCGCGTCAGGCGGCGCATGCCTTCGCCTTCGTTGCCCATCACCCATGCCGCGCTGTCGGGCAGGTCGCAATGGTAAAGGTCGGCGTCACCGCCCATGTCGGTGCCGATGATCCAGATGCCGTATTCTTTCAGCTCGCGCAGGGTTCGGGCGAGGTTGGTTACGGTGATGTAGGGGACGGTTTCCGCCGCGCCGCAGGCGACTTTGCTGACGGTGGCGTTCAGTCCCGCGCTTTTGTCTTTCGGCGCGATGACGGCGTGTACGCCCATTGCGTCGGCGGTACGCAGGCACGCACCGAGGTTGTGCGGGTCAGTGATGCCGTCAAGTATCAACAACAGCGGCGATTCGCTCAGGTTTTCCAATACGTCTTCGAGGTGGACGTGGTTTTTGGAGGCGTCGATAAACCCGACTACGCCCTGATGCCGTGCGCCTTTGCTGATGGCGTTGAGGCGGTCGGCGTCGGCGAAGTGTACGCGCACGTTTTCATTTGCCGCTTTTTCCAACACGTCACGCGTGCGGGCATCGTTTTTGCCTTCTTGGACGTAGAGTTCGGTAATCGATTTCGGGTTTTGCCACAGGCGGGCGTTGACGGCGTGGAAGCCGTAGATGAGTCTTTGGTTTGCCATGATTTTGCTTTATAAGAAATTTCAGACGACATTATAACAAGATAAGGTCGTCTGAAAGGGAAAGGTCGTCCCGTCAGGAGGCTGCGCACTCTGAAAACAAGTGTAACCGGTTTCACTCAAACGCAGCCGCCTAGCGCATCAAATACCCCAACAGCCCAGAACTGCCGACGCCGATCAACACGGTAACCAACATGGAAAACCTGCTGGCGGCAAGCACGGTCAGCGCAATGGCAATCAGCTCGTGCGGCTTGTCGGATACGAAATAAGGCGCGATGACGGAAATCAACACGCAACCCGGCGCGGCTTCCATCACAATTTGTGCGCGGCGGCTTAAGGTGCGGTTGCGCAAGGCGAAAAAACCGATAAGGCGGGTGGAGTACGTTACCGCCAGCATACCGGCAAACAGCCGGAACGACTGCCAAGAGAGCAAATCCTTCATTCCTTCTCTCCCCAAAGATAGGCGGCAAGCAGGCCGGAAATCGCGCCCATCGGCACATACCAATGCCCGTCCACCGACAAATAAGTCCCGCACGCCACAATCAGGCTGACAAACCAAGGGCGTGCCGCCTTAAAGCCTTTCCACATACCGCGCAGCAGCACCAAAAACACGGCGGGAAACGCCATGCCAAAGCCCCATGCCGCAACATCGCCGAACATCGGACCAACCGCCGCGCCAAACGCTGCAAAACCCGTCCAAGTGGTGTACAGAATAAAGCACACGCCCGCATAAAACGGCATATTGAACGCCGGCAGCCCCATCGCCTTGCGTTTTTGGATTTCCGCAAACGCCATCGCCCAACTTTCGTCGCACATAAAAAACAACGCAGGCATGGCTTTTCTCAACGGCATATCGCACATATAGGGCGCAATTGCCGCCCCCATCAGAATATGGCGCGAATTAATCATGAAGGTAACGGTAGCAATGAGCAGAATCGGCAACGGGTTTGCCCACAGGTTGACCGCCGCAAATTCCGAGCCGCCGGCGAAATTCATGCCCGTCATCATCAGCATTTCCAGCCAACTCATGCCCTTCTGACCACCCTGCATACCCAATATCAACGCCCACGGCAAAAGCCCGATGAGCATCGGCGAGGTTTCTTTGATGCCGCGTAGAAATTCGGATTGCGGTGAATTGGGGTGTGTCATTTTATTGGGGAGCTTAAAGAGGGTTGAGGGTTTGAAGATGAAAAATGAGGGGAGGTATTATAAGTGAAATCGTCAACAATCAGGAAGGCAAGACAAAATCGCAAACGAGGAAACGCTGTATCCGTTTCAGTTTCATTTGCGAGACTGCACCCCAAATACCGCTTGAAATGAAAACAGCCGGATTCTGCGCTATACAGAATCCGGCTGAACAGATTTTCAAGAATATCCGAAGTTTGTTGGACGATTCACATTTTCAGACGACCTTCGATCATCTTTCTATTATTTGAATCTCTGCCCTGATTATAAAGCTTTCAGGCGGGCGATTCGGTTTTCCAAAGAGGGGTGTGTGCTGAGTAAAGAATCTTTGGCATCGCTGGCGATACCCATCGCATTCATTTGCTGTGGCAAATCGCTCGGATTGCCTTTCAAGCGTTGCAGCGCGGCAATCATTTTAGGCGCGCCGACCAATTTGGCGGCTCCCGCATCCGCACGGTATTCGCGCTGACGGCTGAACCACATGACAATGATGCTTGCCAAAAAGCCGAACACGACCTGCAATACCATGCTGACTAAAAAATATGTGCCTTGCGAAGTGCTGCCGTCGTTATTGCGGGCAACCATGCCGGAAACGATGCGGGCAAGGAAAACCACAAAGGTATTGACCACGCCCTGTATCAAGGTCAGCGTAACCATATCGCCGTTGCCGACGTGCGCCATTTCATGCGCCAAAACGGCTTCGACTTCGTCTCGGGTCATGCGCTCGAGCAAACCCGTACTCACCGCAATTAATGAGCTGTTGCGTGTTGCACCGGTTGCGAAGGCATTGGGTTCTGGGGAGTGATAAATCGCCACTTCCGGCGTTTTTAGGCTCCACTGCCTCGCCTGTGCCTCCACAGTCGCCAACAACCACGCTTCCACTTGATTGCGCGGCTGTACGATGACTTCCGCACCGACAGAGTTTTTCGCGATGGATTTGGACATCAATAATGAAATGATCGAACCGGCAAAGCCGACGACGGCCGAGTACACCAGCAGGCTGCCGACCTGATCCGTACTGTGTATGCCAAGTACGGCCAAAACAACGCGGATGACGACCAAAACGGCAATATTGGTTGCGAGAAACAAGAAGATTCGTTTCACCGGGGAGATTCCTTTTTTGGGTATGGTTGGTTTATGTTTTTGATTGATATAAAAGAACAACAAAATTAAACAATATCGGAATATTGAAGTTTACTTTGCACGCTACGCTTTATATCGAAACCGGTTGGAATTCAAATTATCAGTTTGCCCTAAAATTTTCGAGCGAATTCACAATCAGGCTGTAAGACTTATACCGCATTACTGCTAATGCTGCGGTATTTTCTCAAAAAGAGGCGGATTCTAAAATGCCGTACTTGGAAAAGGTATGCAAAACCAAAGTATCATTTTGACTAAACAGGAGATTTAGCGTTAACAAAATGCCATTTTCCCCTCAAAAACGTATTGGTTACCCATCCGAATATACCTAATAAAGACCGTTACTCCTCTTTTGATTGCCACCCTACCCCGAAATCTGATAAATAACGAATATAACATTTACATTAAATCCGTGCGCAAATCATGAAACGCAAAACCTCCCTCAATCTCGTTCTTGCCAGCATTGCGGTTGCCATTGCCTTGATTACGGCTGCGGCTTTTTGGTTTTATCACAGCCCTTACGGTCCAACCATCCCACTTATCCGTACCGGCTCTTCACAATCCATTACCCAACCCGACCGCCCATCCCCGAAAATCGTCCAATCTGCGCGCAACCAAATCGGCAAGACCCTGCGTTATGACTCTGCCTATACCAAACTCAAATATCCGATGGGTGACGTACCGATGAAAAAAGGCGTGTGCACCGACGTCATCATCCGCGCCCTACGCGACCAAAATATGGATTTGCAAGAACTTGTCCATCAAGACATGAGCCGGAATTTCTCCGCCTATCCCAACCGTTGGGGCTTGAAACAACCCGATGCCAACATCGACCACCGCCGAGTGCCCAACCTCATGACTTATTTCACACGCCAAGGCTGGGCGGTACAGGATACGAATTATCAGGCAGGCGATATTGTGACTTGGGAGCTTAAAGGCAACCGTCCCCACATCGGCATCGTCTCCGACCGCAAAATCGGAGACAGACCCTTGATTATCCACAATATCGGTTTGGGAACCCGCGAAGACGACATCCTCTATCGCTATACCATTACCGGACATTTCAGGCTTCCCGTTCAGTAAATTTTCCATCGTGTTACAAACAACCATCCCAAAAGGTCGTCTGAAAACCCGATACTCTTTGACAAGGCATCCTGACAAGCGTACGGATGCCTGAATATTCTGACGTAGGCAGAAGGCGGCTGATCAATACATTTGATAACCAAGCCGGTAAGACGGCCCCACCATAGCCCTTTCACAACGTTTTTACTATAATCCCCCATTTCCTCCCCTGCCCCGTGCATCATGCCCAAAGCCACTTTCTACACCCACGCCGCCGACCCCGCCGCCTTCGCCTGCCGCCTGATTGCGCGCGCCATACGTGACGGCGGGCAGATATTGGTCTGGTCGGATTCCGATGAAACCATCCGCCGCCTCGACCGCGACCTTTGGCAGCAAATCCCCGAAAGTTTCATTCCGCACGAAATCTGGCAGCCCGACCAACCCATGTCGTCTGAAACACCCGTGTGGCTCGCATTCGGCGACACACTGCCCGCCGTTCCTGAAAACGCCACCGTCCTCAATCTCTCGCCCGACTTTTGGAACGAAGCCCCTATCATTCCCGCCCGCGTGCTTGAAATCGTAGGCAGCAGTCTGGAAGAACTCGCCGATGCCCGCGAACGCTTCAGCGCATACAGAAAAAACGGCTTTACCATCGAACACCACGATATGACGGGCAAAGCCTAAAATCGAAGGTCGTCTGAAAACGGCTTTACACGATAAGCCGAAAATTTAAACAGCCTTGATTCCTTTTGATTCAAACTGGGCTATAATCCCGACTTTCTTTTACTGACCCCTTTTAAAAGACGAAAACATCATGAACAAAACTTTCAAATTCAGCGCATTGGCAATCGCCGCCGCATTAGCACTGACCGCCTGCGACAAAAAAGACGCCAATACACCAGCTTCAGCCTCTGCGCCCGCATCGGCATCCGCAGCTTCCGGCGCATCTGCCGCAAAAGACGCATCCTCTATCGGCACACCGGTCCAACAAGCCAGCTACGCAATGGGTATGGACATCGGCAGCTCCCTGAAACAAATGAAAGATCAGGGCGCGGAAATCGACATGAAAGTCTTCATCGAAGCCTTGCAAGCCTCTTATGACGGCAAAGAAAGCAAAATGACTGAAGTTCAAGCACAAGAAGTCATGATGAAATTCCTGAAAGAACAACAAGTCAAAGCAGCGGAAAAACTTCAGGCTGACGCCAAAGCCAACCTGGAAAAAGGCGAAGCGTTCCTCAAAGAAAACGCCACTAAAGAAGGTGTGAAAACCACTGCTTCCGGCCTGCAATACAAAATCACCAAAGAAGGTGACGGCAAACAGCCTAAAAAAGACGACATCGTCGTTGTCGAATACGAAGGCCGCCTGATTGACGGTACCGTCTTCGACAGCAGCAAAGCCAACGGCGGTCCTGTTACCTTCCCCGTCAGCCAAGTTATCCCCGGCTGGGCCGAAGGCATCCAACTCTTGAAAGAAGGCAGCGAAGCCACCTTCTACATCCCATCCAAACTCGCCTACCGCGACCAAGTCATGCCGGGCGGGAAAATCGGTCCGAATTCCACTTTAGTATTTGACGTGAAGCTGGTTAAAATCGGCAAACCCGAAGATTTCCAACCCGCTCCCGGTCAAGTTGACATTCAAAAAGTCCAATAAGCCTGCGCTTTAACCCGATGCCCGAACCGAATCCGTTTCGGGCATTTCTGTTCTGTATAGTGGATTAACTTTAAACCAGTACGGCGTTGCCTCGCCTTAGCTCAAAG
>JUNU01000453.1 GCA_001067655.1 Neisseria lactamica | reverse complement strand
TTTTCTGTTATGGAAAGTTGCACTTCAAATGCGAATCCGCCGTCGTCTGAAAACTTTCAGACGACCTTTGGGCCTCTTTAAAACTTTTCCGTCATGTAAACTGCTTCTTGGAGGAAGGGCTCCGTCCAAACAGCCTACCACTTTATTTTCAAGGCAACGGAGGCATTGCGCGGTTTGCCGTAAAAATTGCTGCGGGAGTTGGTGTAATAGCGTTTATTGGTCAGGTTGCCGACGTTGACCGCCAGTGCGGCGTGTTTGTTGATTTTATAGCGCGCCATGACGTTCCATATCGAGTAGGAAGGCTGCCACAGGGCTTTGGGTTTGTCGGAAACGTAATATTGCCCATTGGAAAGACCATGTCCCCAAGGTTTGGGCTTGGTGCCGCTGACCCAACGCATCCCCACCCCCATCGTCAGCTTGGGCGTAAAGTCGTAGCTGGTGAAGAATTTGAAGGTTTTATCCGGCGCGGTATAGGTGCCGCCGTACTCCAGATTCATGTCGTCCCCCAAGTCGTTGGAGGAGTTGGGCGCGTCGTAAGGTTTGTCTATTTTCAGTTTGACAAAGCCCGCCTGCATCCGCCATTTCGGGGTAATCTGTCCGGCAAGGTTGATGTCGAACCCCCTGCTGGTATAGCCCTTACCCGTACCGTATTCCCAATCGCCTTGGAAGCACCACGGTTCGTTGCCGTTTTCCCCGCCGTATTTCCATTCGTAACAACGCGAGCCTGTAGGTTCGAGCGTGGGGTAATTTTTCTGGGTCATGGTGAAGTAAGACAGGGCGAAATTCAGCCTGTCGCTCCACAAGCCGCCTTTGATGCCGACTTCTTTGGAATTGCCGGTAATCGGCGGTAACCACCCGCCGCCCTCGCCATAGGCCGGCCTGTTCCTTAAGACATTGTTGGTTTTCAGGATGCCGGTATAGCTGGCGTAAGCATTGATGGTCGGCGTCAGTTCTACAATCACGCCGCCGTACGGGACGAATTTGCGCACCGTATCGTGATACATACTGCTTTTATTGTGATCGGGGGCGTACCCTTCGTCGGGCATTTCAACCGTATCGTCTGTTATCACGTTATTTTTGTTTTTGTAAAACGACCATTTCCCACCACCTTTGTCCCGCCATGTCAGCCAACGCCCACCTACCACCGCCGTCAGCCACCTGGCCGGCTTGAATTTCAGGGCAAAATAGGGACCATATTGTTCCGAAGCCAAATGATCACGGGAAATCAACCCGTCCGGTCCCAATTTTTTCTCCCAAGCCCGGTTGTACCCCAACATGGGATAGCTGCCGTTATTCCAGTAATCAAGCGGAATCGCCTGCCATAAATAGAAATTACGGTCTATCGGTTCTCCCGTCATGGCCGCAATACCTGTAGGTTTGGCATCATCGACATTCAATTCGCCGCTGCTGCTGAAATTATAATCGTCCCTCGTCTGGGTATGGCGGATGCCACCGAAACCGACAATAAACTGCTGGTCCTGGTCAAAAAGTTTGAAACGGCTGTCCAGATGGATATCGAACGCCTTGTCGTCGTATTTGTCGCGTTCGCGGCCGAAATCATAAGTTGCTGCGTTAAATTGCGGCGCGTAGCCGTTTACCCCCATATCGCCGTAACGCAGGTCGCTTTTGGTACGGCTGCGGGTATAGGCGGTTTGCAGCTTGATATGGTCGTTGAAATGATGTTTGTATTCGGCAAACATATTGTCGCTGGTGGCTTTGTTAAACGCCCATTCCGCCCCGTTGTTGAAACTCGGGGGAACGTCGCGGGCATCTATCCAATGTGTCGGGGAATCCCCCAACTCGAAATCATAATCCTGGGTAACTTTCGAATAACGCATCAACCCCTTGGTCGGCGCACCGGTGATGTTGCGGTGCTGACGGCTGAAGCCAAACGTAAAGCTGTCTTTGTCGGTTGGCGTCCAATCGAATACAGTGTAGAAGGCATGGGATTTGCGTTTGATTCTGTCCATAAAGCTGTTGCCGTTCTCCCATGTTCCGACGACGCGGCCGCGCAGGGTTTGGGATTTGTTCAACGCACCGCCGTAATCGAATTCGACACGTTTGTTGTTCCAAGAACCGTATTTCAGGTTCAATTCCCCCGATTTTTTCGCCATCGGGCGTTTGCGCACGAAATTGACGCTGGCCGCCGGATCGCCCACTCCGGTACTTAACCCGTTCGAACCGCGGATGATTTCCACCCTGTCGTAAAGATAGCTGTCCTGTGCGGCAATGAAGCGCGGCCCGCCGAGCAGGTATTTATTGGCCAGCACACCGTCAAGCTGGTAATTATCGACGGGGAAGCCGCGCGAATAATACTGGGCTTCGCCCATGCCGGTAACGGAGTCCTGCAAGACGGTAATACCCGGCGTTTCTTCCAGCACCTAATCGAGGTTCTGCAAATTCTGATCCTGCATCTGCTGCTGGGTGAAAACGGTTACACTTTGCGGGGTTTCTTTGAGTTTCAAGTCAAGTTTGGTGGCCGAGGTGCTGCCTTTGACGGTGTAGTTGCTATTACTTTGGGCGGGTGTATTTCTTGCCCCCTTTACGGTAATTTCATTCAGATTGACTTTGTCGGGTACAGTTTGAGCATATGCGGATGAAAATGCAAAAGCAATGACGATACTCAAACGGCTGGGTTTCCATAGACTATTCATAGCTGCTCCTTGATGGGAAACGAATTCAGATATGAGTAAGGTCGTCTGAAAAAGCAAGATAGGAAGATGTTGATACGATTGATTTGTTTTTGAGAATGATTATATATTGAATAAAAATTAAGGATAACACTGCAAAGTATAGAATATCCGACAATTTATGTAGCTTATGCGACAATCTGTACGATATAGTGGATTAACTTTAAACCAGTACGGCGTTGCCTCGCCTTGCCGTAC
>JUNU01000452.1 GCA_001067655.1 Neisseria lactamica | reverse complement strand
CTCGAATACGGCACGATACGCGGTATCGTATTCCAAAGGCAATAAAGGAAATAAGGCAAATTGACGATCAGAAAACGTTTGATTCGGATCATTGCTTGCCGTCAACACCTTGACCTTCTCTATCTCGGATTTGCCCTGATAAAGCTTGAACGACCGCATTTTGATTTTTCCGGCAGATTCCGAAAAAGCGATACTGACCGGATTGCCGGTAAATTCGTGTCCCGGCATGGGATCGGGGCGTTCGCCGTGAAAATCCGGCATGGCAAAATCACCTTGCGGATAAACGACATATAAGAACTCGCGTTGCGCCTTGACTTCGTCCGCATAAACAATGGCATTGTTGTTGCAGGCATTTTGATAATAACGCCGCCCCGGTTCAGGATAAACCCTGCCTAAACCGCAATAAAAATTAAACTGATGATTTCCCTGATTGATGGCAACCGATATCCGCCCATCACGATGCTCAAATGCCGCACCGGCTTCATCAATGCCTTGTTCCAACAGAGAGAAGCGGTGATAAATAGCGGTCATCAAACCGTCAATCTGCTGCTGAACCGGCAAATTGGTATCCATATCTTCAGGATACGGATAAAAACCGGTGGTGATATTTTCATGTACGCCATCATAAAGATAACCGACCTTGCGGGCGCGTTCATTCGGGCGGTAACCGGTAAAAAACGGATTGCTGCGATGACGTTCGTCATGACCGTCTTCGGGGTTCTGCAACAAATAACGCGCATGATTGCGGGCGGACTTTTCTAAAACCGACGAATACGCCAAAGTCGGCAGCCCCGCGCCTGCACGCAAAAAATTCAGGTAAGCCAATCCGCCGAATGAAGACACGGAAGACCTGTCATGCGGCGACTCAGCATGAATCAGCTCGTCCTGATAAATTCTATGGTTTTGCTGATAATAAAAAAAACCAAAAGCCGCAGCCAACAGCGCAAGCCAGAAAATGAGATTTTTCATATTGTTATAAATAGATAGTGGATTAAATTTAAATCAGGACAAGGCGACGAAGCCGCAGACAGTACAGA
>JUNU01000451.1 GCA_001067655.1 Neisseria lactamica | reverse complement strand
TTTGCACAGGCCGTCTGAAAACTTCCTTAAAAACTAGTGATAAATGTAATCAAACCCAAAATAATGCCTGGGGCGTTTGCCAGTATGATGGGGTAGTCGCGTTTTTCTTTCAAAAAGCCGTAGGCAAACCATAATGTGCAGTTGATGGCGGCGACGAGGGGTTGCAACGGCGAGCCGGGGTTGCCGGCAAGGTTGTTTTGGATTTGCGGGATATAAGAAACGTACATACCGACGCCGGCCAGGGTGGCGGTGACGGAAAGAATGTGCATTTGTTTTTCAGTCATTGGTTTTCCTTTCTGATTAGACGATTGGGTTTTCAGGCTGTACAGATGTTGA
>JUNU01000450.1 GCA_001067655.1 Neisseria lactamica | reverse complement strand
CTAGCGGTTAGGACATCGCCCTTTCACGGCGGTAACCGGGGTTCGATTCCCCGTGGGCGTGCCAAATTCTTAAAAGCACAGTTTGATTAAACTGTGCTTTTTTCTTTGCTTTTAAAAATTCATCACAAACACAGCCGACTTACTTTAAACCAAACCAACACAAACAAATCACAGCCAAATCCAATATCAAAACAACACCTTACCCAAGCTCAATCCATACACACCACTCCAAAACCAAAATAAGAAAAGGTCGTCTGAAAACCCAATCCAAGGTTTTCAGACGACCTTTCACTTCAAAGCATCAAACGATTAGTTTGAACCGACTTTAATCTTCTGCCACAGATTAACCGACAGCTTCTTCGCATCCGAACTCATTTGCGGCATAACGAAACCGTTTTTCATATCTTCCGCAGTCGGGAAAATTGATCGGGTGTTAACCAACTCGGCAGGCATTTTCTCGCGCGCAGGTTTACTTGCAGGCGCGAAGGTAACGGCAATACCGTTTTTCGCCGCAACTTCAGGATCAAGCGTGTAGTTGATGTATTTGTGGGCATTGGCGATGTTTTTCGCATCAGCAGGAATCAACCAAGACTCGATCCAGAAGCCCATGCCTTTCGGCGTCAAGACTTCAATACCGACATTGTTTTTCACTTCTTCGGAACGGGCTTTCGCCAAGTTCAAATCGCCGCCGTTACCTGCTGCGAGACAGATGTCGCCGCGCGCCAGTTCGTCAATGATAGACGGACTGAAACGTTTTACATCAGGACGGATGGCTTTCAGCACTTCCGCCGCCGCTTTCAAATCATCAGGATTTGTACCTTTGGGGTCTTTACCTAAGTAGTTCAGCAAAATCGGGAACATTTCACTCGGCGTGTCCCACAAGGCGATGCCGCATGATTTCAGCTTGTTGGTGTATTCAGGTTTGAATAGCAAATCCCAACCGTTTTCAGGCAGCTTGCCGCCCAAAAGTTCTTTACCCTTCGCCGTAATCGCCAAAGTGTTGACGCCGGAGAAATAAGGCACGGCATACTGGTTACCCGGATCGGCAGTTTCCAGCATTTTCAACAATTCGGGATCGATGTTTTTGTAATTGGGAATCAGGTCTTTATTGACTTTCTGATAAGCACCCGCTTCGATTTGGCGGGGCAGGAAAGCGATACCGGGAACAACCAAATCATAGCCGGATTTGCCGGTCAGCATTTTGGCTTCGAGGGTTTCGTTGTTTTCGTAAAGGTCGTAGGTCAGCTTCAGATTATTGGCTTTTTTGAAGTCTTCGACAGTGCTCTCGTCAACGTAGTTCGACCAGTTGTAGATGTTCAAAGTATCGGTGGCGGCTGCTTCGGCATTGGCAGCAGGCGCGCTGCCTGCTTGAGGTTGCTCGGTTTTTTTCTCGCCACCGCCGCAAGCGGCCAGCGATAATGCCGCCAATACGGCTAATACGGATTTTTTCATACGGACAGATTCCTGATGAAAGATTATTAACAGAAAATGAACACTCTGCACCCCATCAATACCCCGGCGCAAAGCGGGGCTATTGTAATGGAAGTAGATGAGAACTCAAAGCAATATCTGACTGATTTTTATTGAAATAAGGCACGATTTCCCAGACTCGGGAAAACGGCGTTGCGCAAGATGTCGTTTTTGGGCAAAATACGGTCGATTTGCGCGCGCAAACAGAGAAAATACTTGCATATAGAGAAATCTGTCTTTAAAATTGCGCGTTTACAGAATTTATTTTTCAGGAGATATTCAATATGGCAAACAGCGCACAAGCCCGCAAACGTGCCCGCCAATCGGTTAAACAACGTGCCCACAACGCCAGCCTGCGTACCGCATTCCGTACCGCAGTGAAAAAAGTGTTGAAAGCAGTTGAAGCCGGCGACAAAGCTGCTGCTCAAGCAGTTTACCAAGAGTCCGTCAAAGTCATCGACCGTATCGCTGACAAAGGCGTATTCCACAAAAACAAAGCAGCCCGCCATAAGAGCCGTCTGTCTGCCAAAGTAAAAGCATTGGCTTAATCTTTTTCGCCTATCGTCTTGGTGTTTGATCACGTCGGGACGGGCAAGCAGATAACGATGCCCCTGAGGTCTTAACCTTTCAGGGGCATTGCCGTATGTGGTGCAAGTTGATGTAAACTTTTCAGACGACCTGCTGTAACACCTGCGCAAGGCGGTAAAATGCGGTTTAATCTGTTTTTCAAACGATTAATCCCGATTTTCAGGCAAAAGGTCGTCTGAAAACACCTAATCGGCAATCCTATGAATGAAATGATGAACAAGATGTTGAAACACAATTTGGCGCAAAGCGATGTCCTAAAGAACAAAAAACCGTCATTATCCAAATGTCGGCGCGCCTTGATGCTTATCCTTGCCGGCGGCGCAGCCGCCCCTGCTGCCTACGCCGACACGGCTTTGCAATGCACCTCCATTCAAGACAATGCCACCCGTTTGGCGTGTTACGACAGCATTTACTCGGCTCAACTGCCGCCGCAAGCCCCGCTGCCCGTCATTCGCGAAGAAACCGCCAAAGCACCGGTCGATTTACCCAAAACCATCAGCACCAGCCGTGAGAAAAAAGCGGCGACAATTGTGTTTGACGAAAATAAAGAGCAATCCACCCTTTCGGAAGACAATCTCCGCACCACAGCCGATGCCTACACGCCACTGAGTCTGATGTACGATTTGGACAAAAACGACTCGCGCGGCTTATTGAGTGTGCGCGAGCACAATCCCATGTACCTGATGCCCGCATGGTACAACAGCTCGCCCAACCTGCATCCCCATTCTCCTTCGCGCGGCACAACTAATCAGGAAAAATTCAGCGAACAGAAACACATAGAAACCAAACTGCAAGTTTCGTTCAAAAGCAAAATTGCCGAAGATTTGTTTAAAACCCGCGCGGATTTGTGGTTCGGCTACACCCAAAAATCCGATTGGCAGATTTATAACCAAGGCAGAAAATCCGCGCCGTTCCGCAATACCGATTACGAACCCGAAATCTTCCTAACCCAGCCCGTGAAGGCTGATTTACCGTTCGGCGGCAAACTGCGCATGGTCGGTGCAGGTTTTGTCCACCAATCCAACGGACAAAGCCGCCCCGAATCCCGCTCATGGAACCGCGTTTACGCGCTGGCAGGAATGGAATGGGGCAAGCTGACCGTCATCCCGCGCGTGTGGATGCGCGCATTCGATCAGACCGGTGAAAATAACGACAATCCCGATATTACCGACTACATGGGTCATGGCGATTTGAGGCTGCAATACCGTCTGAACGACAAACAAAATATTTCGTCCCTGCTGCGCTACAATCCGAAAACCGGACACGGCGCGGTTGAAGCCGCCTACACTTTCCCGATTAAAGGCAAACTTAAAGGCGTAGTGCGCGGCTTTCACGGCTATGGCGAAAGCCTGATTGATTACAACCACAAACAAAACGGCATCGGCATCGGACTGATGTTCAACGACTGGGACGGAATTTGACGCCCAACCCTGTTTTCAGACGACCTTTGGCATCATGTTGTACACAGGTCGTCTGAAAGCAAAACAAACCGCTCCCCATATTAAAAACACTCGTTTCCTATCGCCCAAACGCGTATAATGCAACGTTTGGGCGATATTTGTCGGAATGACACAGAAGATGACAGAACAAACGGCCGAAGGCGGAAAAGTTGCCAAGGCATTAAAAAAATATCTGATTACAGGCATGTTGGTGTGGCTGCCGATAGCCGTAACCATTTGGGCGGTCAGCTATATCATATCAGCCGCCGACCGGCTGATCAGCCTGCTGCCCGAGCAATGGCAGCCTCAATATTTCTGGGGATTCAACATTCCCGGCTTGGGCATCATTGCCGCCATTGTCGTCTTGTTTCTGACCGGCGTGTTCGCCGCCAACGTTTTGGGGCGTCAAATCCTCGCCGCATGGGACAGCCTGCTGGGACGGATTCCCGTCGTCAAATCCATCTATTCCAGCGTCAAAAAAGTATCCGAGTCTCTGCTCTCCGACAGCAGCCGCTCGTTCAGAACGCCTGTATTGGTTCCGTTCCCGCAGCCCAATATTTGGACAATTGCCTTTGTTTCAGGACACATCCCCGACAAACTCAAAGGCAGCCTGCCGCACGATGACGACTATCTTTCCGTCTATGTGCCGACCACGCCCAATCCAACCGGCGGCTATTACATCATGGTGAAAAAGAGCGACGTGCGCGAACTCGATATGAGCGTGGACGAAGCATTGAAATATGTGATTTCGTTGGGTATGGTGATGCCGGATGAAGTTCGGGTCAAGGCTTTGGCAGAACACAGGTCGTCTGAAAACGGCGATACAGAACAAAACAATTAAGGTCTCTTTTTCAGACGACCTTTTCCTTCTTTTCAAATTGAACAATATAAAAAGGTGATTTTATGCGTACCAACTATTGCGGCCTGATCAGCGAGCAATACTTAGACCAAACCGTAACCGTCAAAGGCTGGGTACACCGCCGACGCGACCACGGCGGTGTGATTTTTATTGACCTGCGCGACCGCGAAGGCATCGTCCAAGTCGTGATTGACCCCGATACGCCCGAAGCGTTTGCCACTGCCGATTCCGCCCGCAACGAATACGTTTTGAGCATTACTGGCCGCGTGCGCAACCGTCCCGAAGGTACGACCAACGACAAAATGATTTCTGGCAAAATCGAAATCCTTGCCAAAGAAATCGAAGTGTTGAACGCCGCCGCTACGCCGCCGTTCCAAATTGACGACGAAAACATCAGCGAAAACGTGCGCCTGACCAACCGCGTTATCGACCTGCGCCGTCCGGTGATGCAGCGCAACCTGCGCCTGCGTTATCAAGTCTCTATGGGCGTTCGCCGTTATCTGGACGCGCAAGGCTTCATCGACATCGAAACGCCGATGTTGACCCGCTCCACTCCCGAAGGCGCACGCGACTATCTCGTGCCGAGCCGTGTTCATCCGGGCGAGTTTTTCGCGCTGCCGCAATCGCCGCAATTGTTCAAACAACTGTTGATGGTGGCGGGTTTCGACCGTTACTACCAAATTACCAAGTGCTTCCGCGACGAAGACTTGCGTGCCGACCGCCAGCCTGAATTCACCCAAATCGACTTGGAAACCTCGTTCTTGAACGAGGATGAAATTATGGACATCACCGAAGGCATGGCAAAACAAGTCTTCCAAGACGCGTTGGGCGTGGACTTGGGCGATTTTCCGCGTATGCCTTACTCCGAAGCCATGTTCTACTACGGCTCCGACAAACCCGATATGCGCATCAGCCTGAAATTCACCGAGCTGACCGACCTGATGAAAACGGAAGAATTCAAAGTCTTCCGTGGCGCAGCCGACATGAAAGGCGGCCGCGTGGTTGCCTTGCGCGTACCGAACGGCGCGAAATTCAGCCGCAAAGAAATCGACGAATACACCAAATTTGTCGGCATCTACGGCGCGAAAGGTTTGGCGTACATCAAAGTGAACGATGTCGGCAACCTTTCCAACGGCGAAGACAGCGGCCTGCAATCTCCAATCGTGAAATTCCTGTCTGAAAACGCCCTGAAAGAAATCATCGAGCGTACCGGCGCGCAAAACGGCGACATCATCTTCTTCGGCGCAGACAAAGCTAAAGTCGTGAACGAAGCCATCGGCGCGCTGCGTATCAAAGTCGGTTTGGAACACGGCGCGGAAAACGGCTACTTCGTGGACGAATGGAAACCTTTGTGGGTCGTCGATTTCCCGATGTTCGAATACGACGAAGACGGCGACCGCTGGGCAGCCATGCACCATCCGTTCACCTCGCCCAAGCCCGGTCATGAAGACCTGATGGCGTCCGATCCTGAAAACTGCCTGGCACGCGCCTACGATATGGTGTTGAACGGCTGGGAAATCGGCGGCGGTTCTATCCGTATCCACCGTGCCGACGTGCAGGAAAAAGTGTTCGCCGCACTGAAAATCAGCCCCGAAGAGCAACAAGAAAAATTCGGCTTCCTCTTGGATAACCTGAAATTCGGCGCGCCTCCGCACGGCGGTTTGGCATTCGGTCTCGACCGTCTGGTGACACTGATGACCGGCGCCGAGTCCATCCGCGACGTGATTGCCTTCCCGAAAACCCAACGCGCCCAATGTCTGCTGACTAACGCGCCAAATGCGGTGGACGACAAACAGTTGCGCGAATTGAGCTTGCGCCTGCGTCAAAAAGCTACTGAAAACAAGGAAGCATAATCTTGAGAAACAGGTAAACAACGCCTGATAATAGAAAGGTCGTCTGAAACCTAATTACACGGGTTTCAGACGACCTTTTTTATAACAGATGTGACAAATGTCAGGAGGTGGACATTTTCTATTTTAATCCTTCGGCATTCATCAAGTCATGGGCAAATCGCCTTATTAAATTTAATCTAGTTGAGTAATATCAGTTTATATTCATAATCCCACAGTAATTTTTTACATTTCCTTTTTGCCATGCTATTCTCGCCTCCCCTGTATGTATCAGCTTGTTTCATCAAACAGTTTATTGTTGCAGGCATACAGACAATATCCTAATTAATTATCGACAAGAGTATTGCTATGAAAAAAATAACTTCTTCTATTCTAAAAACCTGTTTTGCAGCAACGGCGGTTATCACAGCGCATTCTGCGTTTGCATATGACGCTTCCCGCCCCACCTCTGCTCCCGCACGCAGCACTTTGGACAACCACAATTTCCCCTATTCCATGCCGATTAATCCTAACGCAGCCCGCGACGGCAAACCTTATTTGAAAGCACACGACGACGTAATGACGCTGGCAGGCGCTACCCTGCCTCCCGCACGTCCGGTCAAACCGACTGCGCCTCCTCCACAACGTGCTCCATTGGCTAACCAAGATTTCCCTTACTCCATGCCAATCAACCCCAACGCAGCCAATAACGGCAAACCTTATTTGAAAGCACACGACGACGTGATGACGCTGGCGGGCGCAACCCTGCCTCCTGCACGTCCGATCAAACCGACTGCGCCTCCTCCATCCAAACCTGTCGGCAACAATGGCGACTTTCCTTACTCCATGCCAATCGACGGCAATGTTTCGATACCGGACAGTGGTGTGATGAGCACAGCTTCCCAACCTCCTGCCCGCCCTATCGGCAAACCGATTGCGCCTCCTCCGTCTAAACCCGTCGTCAACAATGGTAACTTCCCTTACTCTGAGCCAATTTATGGCAAACGTACTTCGACAACACCTGTCGGCGTCATGACCACAGCCGACGCACCTCCTGCCTACAATCCAAACAACGCAGTGGCAAAACCTCAATATACAGTCAAAAATTCCGTCCGCGTTGCTGATGCCGACAACCTGAAAAACAAAGAAATCCTGTTTGTTATCGACAGAATCGAAGGCAAGGGCGAGCGTGTCATCCGCGAACGCCGCATTAATCAGATCGAGCTGTTCAGCCTGAACACTGAAGACGGCAAAGGAAAAGGCTTGCTGACCATCGGCAAAATCCCGACCGCTTCGGGCAATGTGTTCTTTGGCGAATGGGCGCCTGCTTCAGAAGCCGCCGCTACTGCGCATGTCAAAGGCAACGCGCATCCTGCGTGGTTCTATGGCAAAAACCCGACCGGCAGCACAAAAGGCTTGGCAACTGCGACTTACAACGTAGTCGGTGTCAACGGTCATAAAGCCGGCGAACGCGATATCTATACCGGTACCGTCAAAGCCTATTTCGGTTCAGGCGACAGCGGCAGCATGACCGGCAAACTAGCGCGCCATACCGACACTCTGGACTTTGCCGGCGTGAAAATCGACAACCGCAACGGTACTTTCGCCTCTGACGCCGCCCGCAACCACGAAGGCATCAAAGGTCAGTTCTACGGTCAAAATGCCGCCGCATTGGTGGGTACTGCGACCCGTGGTACAGAAAGCCGCGCCGATGACATCTCCTTCGGCGGCGTAAAACAATAAGCCGTCGATAGAAACATAACGGGGAAGGCGCGGATTGCCGTGCTTTCCCCGTTTTATGGCAAGTTGCGGACGAATTTCCGCAGTTTCCGTTTTCAGACGACCTTTTGTGCTCGTCTCTATCTAAAAGGGTCGTCTGAAAACGGAAACAGATTAAAAACAAAGCGATATTGAACATTGCATCTTTTCAGACGACCTATTCCGCCTCGCCACAAGCCACCTCGTCTGCTTACCACACACCAGCCCGAAAGAATACGAATGAACAAATTCTGCCTCCTCCTGCTTGCCCTGCTGCCCCTGTCCGCCCACGCAGACAGCGACGACCTACGCCGCCTGTCAGAAGAAAACGGACGCGTGCAGCAGCAATATCGGGAAAGCGGCTGGCTGGACGGCGGCACACCCGCAGGCGATATCGAAAACGACGACGCATACATCCGCATCGGTGGTCAAATTTACACCGTCGGCAACAATACCGAAGAGCTGGAAAGCGCGATTTACCATGCCATCAACGAACGCCAATGGAAAAAGGCAGAACGCTTCGCCACGCGCTATGCCGCCCTGCCCGGCCACAATCCCGCCCTACCCAAATTGGTGCTCGGTTTGAAACAACGCGCCGAAGGATGCCTCGCCGAAGCCTTGCAAAACCTGCAATCAGCAGAAGCACTCGACCCCGCCAACCCGCGCATCCTGCTCGAAACCGCGCGCCTTTATACCGAAGACAACCAAAACCGCGAAGCCCGAAGCGCATTCGCCCGCGCCCAAGCCGCCGACATTCCCGAAGAAACCCGCGCCCTGATCGGACAATACCTCGGCGAAATCGACAAACGCAGCCGCTGGCACGGACAAATCGGCATCGCTTACGGCTACAACAGCAATATCAACCAATCCGACGGCTCCGTCCGCTGCATCCTGCCACTTGACGGCCAATGCCTCGCCTACCAAAACCTGCCCGCCCCCATCCGTTCCCCCGTATGGAATTACAGCCTGAGCGCAGGCAAAATTACCCCCATTAAAGGACACCACAGCCTCAAAACCAGCCTCCTCGCCTACGGCACGCACTACCGCCGCAAAGACACAGACGCCGCCCTGTCCGACTACGGCAGCCAAACAGGCACACTGTCTGCCGGTTACGAATACGCCGACGCCCAAAGCCGCCTCTCGCTGATGCCCGTTTACGAACACGAACGGCGCAACCGCCACACCTACTACAACGCCTACGGCGCCGAAGCCTCGTGGACGCACACTTTCAACCCCAAATGGCAGATCAACGCCGACTGGTCGAGCAAACGCTACCGCCACAGCGGCACCGCCAAAACCTACGCCGCCGACTACACTGAATACCGCACAGGCTTGGGCGCAGAATACGCCCTAACCCCAAAAACCGGCTTGTTCGCAGGCTCGGACTACACCCGCCGCACATACAACGGCGGCACATCCAACCACCGCGAATACACCCTCCGCACAGGCTTATACACCTTGTTTGACAACGGTACCTACCTAAACGCCTTCGTCATGAAACGGCGCAACCTCTACGACCGCGCAGGCATCGCCGCAGACGGACAAAGACGCAGCGACCGCCAAACCGTCTGGCTCGCCACCGCAGGCTTCAGACAATGGCACATCGGCGGCTTCTACCCCGAACTGCGCTTCAAACACACCACCGTCAAAAGCAATTCCGTGTTCTACCGCTACCGCCAAAACGAATTCATGCTGGGTGTGAAGAAACAGTTTTAAAACGTTTTTACCGAATGAACGAAAACATGAACAAGGTCGTCTGAAAATAAGAGTTTTATATTTCAGACGACCTCATTTAATAGGTTCAAATGGCAACCAACACTCTACCCGCCGCAATCTTCATCCACTCCTTTCTCCTCCCCTGCAACCTACCCCCTCTCCCGTCTGGCGGGAGAGGGTTGGGGAGAGGGTGGCTCTATGGACCACACGAATTTGATTTTTCCCAAACAAAAA
>JUNU01000449.1 GCA_001067655.1 Neisseria lactamica | reverse complement strand
AGTACGGCGTTGCCTCGCCTTGCCGTACTATTTGTACTGTCTGCGGCTTCGTCGTCTTGTCCTGATTAAAATTTAATCCACTATAAATAGGCTCTTCAAAAAGCCGACATTTTCCGTTTCAGACGACCCATAGGGTAAACAACGGCAAGACCATGATTGTTTAGTTCCCCTTGCTCGATAATACATTTTCATCCGCAACATAGAGCCAACTAGAATCATCAACCGTCTTTGCCTTGAAGCTAAACAATAAAAAGGTCGTCTGAAAACGTTTTTCAAACGACCTCTTTAGCTATAACGGTAATTTCATCCCCTACCCCGCTCAAAAAATGGGTAGGCGGCTGAATTGTTCAAACAAACATTACCGGCGGCAGCCAAGATTGGGTACCGCTGGCGGAAAATTCCCACAGGATGTCGGGCAAACCGTAATGGTCGGCGCGCGTCGGGTCGAGTTGCGTTTCGATTTCGGCTTCGCGGCCTTCGCTGATTTGTGTGGCGATGTGCGGATTGATCATGACGGTTTTGCCTAGTGCGATAAATTCCGCCCAGCCGGTTTCAAACGCCGCCAAAATTTGATCAGCGGTAAACAGGTTGCCCACGCCGATAAGAGGCAGCTTGCCGTTGATACGGTCGTGGATAAACTGCATACGGGTTTGCGCCGTATCGCCGCCGCGTCGGATTTTCTTGTCGAATTCCCATAAGGAAACGTGCAGATATTGCAGCGGCTTTTGCACCAAGGCGTCAATCAGTGCGCCGGTTTCGGTCATGGTCAACCCGTCTTCGCCTGCTTCTTCGGGCGAGAAACGGTAGCCGATGATGAAATCGTTGCGTTGGTGTTTTTCACGAACTGCGGCAACGGCATCGACGACGGCGAGTGGGAAGCGCATTCTGTTTTCCAAGCTGCCGCCCCATTGGTCGTTGCGGCGGTTGCTTTGGGCGGAGTAAAACTGTTGGATTAAATAGCCGTTCGCGCCGTGGATTTCCACACCGTCAAAGCCTGCGCGAAGTGCCAAATCGGCAGCTTGGGCGAAGGAGGCGATGAGTTCTTCCACTTCTGCAGCACTCGCTTCACGCGCACCTTCTTCTTCGCTGGCGGACGCGCTGATTTTGTCGCGGCGGTTGAGTTCCGCCATCGCTTTAGAGCCGCCGTGATGGATTTGCAAAATCGCTTTCGCACCTTGTTTTTGAATGATTTGGGCGGTTTCTTTCAGGCTGTCGAGGCAGTGTTCGCCCGTAGCTTCAGGCTGTCCGCGAAAAGCTTTGCCGCCGTCTTGAACCAAAGTGGCGGCGGAGATAAAGAGACCTATATCACCTGCGCGGTTGCCGAGGAACGTGCGCTCTTGGTCGCTGATTAAACCGTCGGCGTGCGAACCGAAATGGGTCATGGGCGCAACGGCGAGTCGGTTTTTGACGGTTACGCCGTTGTTCAGCGTGAAGGGTTGGAAAAGCGGGGCGTATTTGGGATTCATTTTGTTCTGTCGAAAATTAATAACATCGACAGAATTGGGACAAATAGGGAATTATCAAGAACGAGGTCGTCTGAAAACACGGTTTTGGAGAAACGGAATGTTTTCAGACGACCTTTCGGCAATGCGCCTAACAACGATTACCAGAGGTAGGTTACGCTGGCGCCGCCGCCCGCACCGCCTTTCGCCGCGCCGACTGCCGAGCCTTTAACCAGCCATTTGCCGCTGGCGGATACTTTGGAAATACCTACGGCGTAACCGCTTTTACCGCGCCAGATACCGCTTGCGACGGAAACCGCGCCTTGTCCCGGCTGATATGCCTGTCCGAGGCTGCCGACCGCGATTGCAGCGGCGGAGCCTGAATCGGAGCGCTCTTCAAGTTTGTCCATACGGACTTTGGCTTCGTTGCGCAAAGCGGTGATTTGGGTCTGATGATTGCTCTCGGCTGCGGCAAGGCTGCTTTGGGTTTGGCGGGCAAGGCTCTTCACTTGGGCAACGTTGACCGCGTCCGTATCCTCCTTACCCGCAGCAACATTAGTAATCTGGCGGCTGTTTTGTTCGCTGCCGACAGATACCGCGCCTAAAGTCGATACCCATGCCTTACCCGTTTCCGTACTTGCCGCTCCGGTGGCAAAGTCATGGCCTGCAACGCCTGCCGCAGTATCGGCAACGCTGTCCGTACCGAGTGCCACGGAGTTTTGCTGACGCGCTTCCGCTTTGTAGCCCAAAGCAGCGGATTTTTCCTCAAATGCGGCAGAACCTGCGCCCAAAGCCGTTCCGCCCGATTTCCGTACCCGTGCGCGCGTACCCGCGGCAAGACCGTTGAGTGCGGTGGACGAAGATTCCACGCCCAATGCCACGCTGTTGGTTTCTTCGGCAACCGCGCGCGTACCGACTGCAACCGCCTGATAACCGTTTGCCTCGGCAGCAGATGCCAGCGCAACCGCCTGCGTACCGTTGGCTTTTGCCCTATCCCCGACAGCAGTGGAACTGAGTGCATTGGCTTCGCTGCCCCGTCCAAACGCAACCGCATCAATATCGGCAGCCTTCGCGCTTTCACCGACCGCGATAGAACGCAAACCCGTTGCCTGCGACATCAAACCGACCGCCACCGACTGCCCACCGGAAGCCTTCGATGCGCCGCCGACGGCAATATCGTTGGTTCCTTTTGCATTCGCCCTGAAACCGACGGCAACCGTCCGCAATGCTTCCGCCTTAGCCTCGCTGCCAAATGCCGACGCGCTCAAACCCGAAGCGTTTGAATCATAGCCGGCAGCAACAGACTTATAACCCGCCGCAGCTGCTTTATCGCCCAACGCAGTCGCATTCTCCCCCGCCTTCGAGTCTTTGCCCAACGCGGCAGAACCGTTTTTGTGCATCACTCCTGTCGCAATACCTTCAGCAACACAAACATTTGCAAAAACAAGGGACAACACCAAACACAGCGGTTTGGCGGATAAGTTTAGTTTCATCTTTTCATTCTCCAAATTTGAATTTTTAACAATACTAACTAATCCCAAATAATATATTTAATTATTTGGGATTAGTTATATTGTATAGTATTATTACAATATTATTAATTATATGTAATTAATATTTGATTTGAATCATCTGAAGAAAATGATAAGCAAGGTTTATAGAACGTACGCAACCCATTCAGATTGATAGAACCCAATCATCTAAAAAGGTCGTCTGAAAACACGGTTTCGGAGAAACGGAATGTTTTCAGACGACCTTTTATAGTGGCAAAAAAAAGGCGATACCTTTCAGTACCGCCAAAGCTGCTTTGGTGATGAAACCGGTTATTTCGAGGCGCAGCGGAAGCCTAGGTTGTGCAGGACGTATTTGGATTGCAGGCTGGTGCGTATGCCGTAGCGCAGGAAGGCGGCGTAATTCGATGGGTCGCTGGAGCCTACGGATGCGCCGCTGCAAAACATTTGCGTATCGGCATTGCCAGACGAGAGCAGGCTGCTGTTAAAGTCTTCCGTCCATTCCCAAATCAAGCCGTGCATATCGTAAATGCCCCAGTAGTTGGGTTTGCTTTTGCCGACATCGTGCAAGCCGTTTCTGCCGCCGTCTGCATACCAGTCAAGAATGGTGCGGTTGTAGCCGGGTTCAGCAGAACCGTTTTTCTGAGTGGCGGAGGCGAGTCCGGCAAATTCCCATTGGTCTATGGTCGGCAGGCGTTTACCTTGCGCAGTACAGTAGGCATTGGCGGCAAACCAAGATACGTTGGTTACCGGATGTTTCAGTTCGTTGGGTTTGGGCGCGTAGCTGTTGCTGCCGGTTTTAACCCAGTGTTTGAGGTAGGCAGGTTCGGCTTGTTTGGAGCTGACTTTGCCTTTTTGCCACTGCGGGTGTTTTTTGACAAACTCTGCAAATTCGGCATTGGTAACGGGATATTTGTCGATTTGGAACGGTTTGACTTTAATGAGGCTTGTTTCTTTCTTCAGATAGAGCGGGCGGTAGCTGCCGCCTTCAACTTTTGCCATTTCGGCTGCCGCTGCACTGCCGCTTGCGACAAGGGTAAAGAAGGCGAGGAGTGGTATGAGTTTCATAACGGGCTTTCTCATCTGAATACGGAGTATTAGGCTCTGATTATATAGCGAAACCGGATAAAAATCCTTAAAAGCCGTCTGAATTATTGTGCTTTGGGCTTGTCGGTTCGTGCATATAGTGGATTAACTTTAAACCAGTACGGCGTTGCCTCGCCTTAGCTCAAAG
>JUNU01000448.1 GCA_001067655.1 Neisseria lactamica | reverse complement strand
ACTTTAAACCAGTACGGCGTTGCCTTGCCGTACTATCTGTACTGTCTGCGGCTTTGTCGCCTTGTCTTGATTTAAATTTAATCCACTATATTTACAAAACAGTTTAACAGAAATGACTTGAACGTTATTGGTATGCTTGATCGGCACAGACAAAAAAGGTCGTCTGAAAAGTGATTTTCAGACGACCTTTGCTCATTTCCGACAACTTTTAAATCAGTTCCAAATCCGGGCCGGCATTCTGGGCGCGGCGGCTGCGCAGTTGGATGTCCAAACGCAGGTCGTGGGCGGAGTCGGCGTTTTTAATAGCGTCTTGGAAGCTGATGTCGCCGCGTTCGTACAGCTCGTAGAGCGCTTGGTCGAAGGTTTGCATACCCATGGCGGTAGATTTTTTCATCATTTCTTTAATGCCGTGGATTTCGCCTTTTTGAATCATCTCGGAAATAATCGGCGAATTGAGCAGGATTTCCACTGCGGCTACGCGGCCCTTGCCGCCTTCGCGGGGAATCAGGCGTTGCGAGATGAAGGCTTGCAGGTTGAGCGACAAGTCGGTCAAAAGCTGGGTGCGGCGCTCTTCTGGGAAGAAGTTGATGATGCGGTCGAGTGCCTGGTTGGAGTTGTTGGCGTGCAACGTGGCGAGACAGAGGTGGCCTGTTTCGGCGAACGCTAAGGCGTAGTCCATGGTTTCGCGGTCGCGAATCTCGCCGATCAGGATAACGTCGGGCGCCTGACGCAGAGTGTTTTTCAGCGCGGCAAACCAGTTTTCGGTATCCACGCCGACTTCGCGCTGGGTAATGATGCTTTTTTTGTGTTGATGGACGAACTCAATCGGGTCTTCGATGGTGATGATGTGGTCTTGGCAATTTTCGTTGCGGTGGTCAACCATCGCGGCGAGCGAGGTGGATTTGCCCGAGCCGGTACCGCCGACGAAAATCACGAGGCCGCGTTTTTTCATCACCACGTCTTTCAAGACGGGCGGCAGATTGAGGCTGTCGAAATTAGGGATTTTGCTGGTAATGGAGCGGAACACCAACGCCGTTGCGCCGCGCTGCACCATCGCATTGACACGGAAGCGGCTGGTGTCGGGCAGGCTGATGGCGAAGTTGCATTCGTTGGTGGAGGAAAACTCTTCGATTTGTTTGGTCGACATAATCGAAAAAGCGATTTCCATACATTTTTCTGAGGTCAACGGCTCGTCGGTAATCGGAGTGATTTTGCCGTCCACTTTCATAGCGGGCGGGAAATTGGTGGTGATAAAGAGGTCGGAGCCTTTGTATTTGTTCATATGGCGCAGCCAAGTGAACAATTCGTCTTTTGCACTGGGAGGATTGGTCATCATGATATTTGATAATTTCGGTGGTTATTTTATTAAAATGGATTATATCAAATAAATCATGATACATAAAAATAGCATGATTACCGTATCGAATAATAAGACAGGCGAGCAATATGGCGGATTCAATACGGATATGGAATGCTGCCGCTGCTGTTATAATACCGCCCACAATTTCATGGAAAGGTAAAAAATGTCTGTACAAACAGTAGCAGTCATCGGCGCGATGGAACAGGAAATCGAGCTTTTGCGCGAAGCAATGGATAATGTCAAAAGCGTGTCTTTCGGTAAGTTTACCGCTTACGAAGGCGAAATGGCGGGCAAGCGCATGGTATTGGTATTGAGCGGCATCGGCAAGGTCAACGCGGCGGTTTCAACGGCTTGGGTTATCCATCAATTCGCGCCGGACTGCGTCATCAATACCGGCAGCGCGGGCGGCTTGGGCAAGGGGTTGAAAGTCGGCGACATAGTGATCGGCACGGAAATCGCGCACCACGATGTCGATGTAACGGCGTTTGGTTATGTTTGGGGACAAATGCCGCAACTGCCCGCCGTATTCGTTTCAGACGACCTCTTGGTCGGCAAGGCGAAACAGGCAGTGGAAGTGTTTGAAGGTGCGGCGGTAGAGCAAGGCTTGATTGTCAGCGGCGACCGCTTTGTCCACAGCAGCGAAGGCGTGGCGGAAATCCGCAGCCATTTTCCCGAAGTCAAAGCAGTGGAAATGGAAGCGGCGGCGATTGCCCAAGCCTGCCACCAGTTGAACACGCCTTTCGTCGTGATCCGCGCGATGTCCGATTCGGCGGACGAAAAAGCGGACATCAGCTTTGAAGAGTTTTTGAAAACGGCGGCGGCAAGCTCGGCGAAAATGGTGGAAAAGATTGTAGCGTCGCTGTAAAACACGCATAAAATCATGCGGAAACAGTAAATTTCCGCTAGAATGTCAGGCTATTTCACTTTGCCTGAAGGTCGTCTGAACGGTCTATTTGATTTTCAGACGACCTTTTCAGAATCACTGCTTATCTTTCAAAATAACAATATGAAAAATATCCGAAATTTCTCCATCATTGCCCACATCGACCACGGCAAATCGACGCTTGCCGACCGCTTCATCCAATACTGCGGCGGCTTGGATTTGCGCGAAATGAGTACGCAGGTACTTGATTCCATGGACATCGAAAAAGAGCGCGGCATCACCATCAAAGCGCAAACCGCCGCGCTCAACTACAAAGCACGCGACGGACAGGTGTATCAGCTCAACCTGATTGACACGCCGGGACACGTCGACTTCTCTTACGAAGTCTCCCGCTCACTGTCTGCCTGCGAAGGCGCGCTTTTGGTCGTTGACGCATCGCAAGGCGTGGAAGCGCAAACCGTGGCGAACTGCTACACCGCGATTGATTTGGGCGTGGAAGTCGTGCCTGTCTTGAACAAAATCGACCTGCCCGCCGCCGACCCCGAGCGCGTGGAACAGGAAATCGAAGACATCATTGGTATCGATGCCGTCGGTGCGGTGCAATGTTCCGCCAAAAGCGGCATCGGCGTGGAAGACGTTTTGGAAGAAATCGTTGCCAAAATCCCTGCGCCAACCGGCGACGAAAACGCGCCGCTGCAAGCCGTTATCGTCGATTCGTGGTTTGACAACTATGTCGGTGTGGTCATGCTGATTCGTGTGAAAAACGGCACCATCAAGCTGAAAGACAAAGTGCGCTTTATGAGCACCAAAGCGGAAACGCAGGTTGAGCAGCTGGGCGTATTCACGCCAAAATCGGTTCAAAAACAAGAACTCAAAGCCGGAGAAGTGGGCTTTTTGATTACCGGCGTGAAAGAATTGGGACAGGCAAAAGTCGGCGACACAGTGACTTTGGTTGCAAACCCCGCTTCTGAGCCGCTGCCCGGCTTCCAAGAAGTACAAAGTCAAGTATTTGCGGGTCTCTACCCTGTAGAAAGCCACGATTACGAAGCCTTGCGCGACGCTTTGGAAAAATTACAGCTTAACGACGCTTCATTGAAATTCGAGCCTGAAGTTTCTCAAGCACTTGGCTTCGGCTTCCGTTGCGGCTTCTTGGGTCTGCTGCACTTGGAAATCGTGCAGGAACGCTTGGAGCGCGAGTTCGACATGGATTTGATTACCACCGCGCCGACGGTGGTTTACGAAGTCGTGTTGAAGAGCGGCGAAAAAATCGAAGTCGAAAACCCGTCCAAACTGCCCGACATCGGCAGCATCGAAACCATTCTCGAGCCGATTATTACCGCGACCATCCTCGTGCCGCAGGAATACGTCGGCAATGTCATGACTTTGTGTAACCAAAAACGCGGCGTGCAAGTCAATATGCAGTACATGGGCCGCCAAGTCATGCTGACTTACGACTTGCCCATGAACGAAGTCGTGATGGACTTTTTCGACAAACTCAAATCCACTTCCCGCGGCTATGCCTCGCTGGACTACCATTTCAAAGAATTCCAACCGTCTGATTTGATTAAGCTCGACATCATGGTCAACGGCGAAAAAGTCGATGCCCTGAGCCTGATTGTGCACCGTCAAAGCGCGGTTCACCGAGGCCGCGAACTGGCAGCGAAAATGCGCGAGCTGATTCCACGCCAAATGTTCGACATCGCCGTCCAAGCCGCCATCGGCAGCCAGATTATCGCCCGCGAAAACGTCAAAGCCCTGCGTAAAAACGTCTTGGCGAAATGTTACGGCGGCGATATTACCCGTAAGAAAAAACTTCTTGAAAAACAAAAAGCAGGCAAACGCCGCATGAAACAAGTGGGCAACGTGGAAATCCCGCAAAGCGCGTTCTTGGCGATTCTGCAAGTGAGCGACAAATAATGAGCACAAATTTAATCTACGGCGCGATTGCCGCCATCGTTATCGGCATTTTCCTTTATTTCAAAAGCAGTAAAGAACGCCAAG
>JUNU01000447.1 GCA_001067655.1 Neisseria lactamica | reverse complement strand
GCAAATGGGATAAACGGTAGAAAGGTCGTCTGAATGGAGGTTTTCAGACGACCTACTTTGGGGATAAAAATCTAATCTCAACCTGTTTATACATATCTCATGCTCGTTGCAGACATAGATAAAGACACACTAATCATTTTCTACATAAATATAGCAACCCAACCATTTTTTTAATGATATGAAATACAAATCATTCAATTCATGTGAAAAGGGCGTGCCATATTTACTGACCATAACACTATATTCTTCTAACAAGGAAAAGATATCATCAGATATTGAAAGAATAACCTGATCGTCAGTTATATCAAACTCATCTTCATCATTTACATTCAGAAAAATTCTAAAGGAAAGGCTGCATTCTTTCTTGCACTTTGTTAAAAAAACTTGACCCTCCCAATAATTCCCTTCTCTTTGTAATGAAGAAATTATTTCTTTTAAATCATTTCTTTTTACATGCCAATTTATACTGTTACGTCTGATTTCTAAATTCATATTTCCTCTCGACAACAAATATACAGACTATTTTTGCAAAGGTCTCGGTCGATGTGTTTGGCAATCATGGCTTGTGCGGTTTGCTGGAAGAAAGTGCTCATGAGAAATCCCCTAAATGTCTTGGTGGGAATTTAGGGGATTTTGGGG
>JUNU01000053.1 GCA_001067655.1 Neisseria lactamica | reverse complement strand
CTGCGACCAAATCGGCATCCCAAGAGAAATGACCGATAAGGACGGCAACCTCTTGTGGTTCGGCAACTACACCGGCTGGGGTCGTCTGAAAGAAGAAACCAAGGTAACGGATAGCGCATACCAACCGTTCCGTCTGCAAAACCAGTATGCCGACCGTGAAACGGGGCTGCACTATAACTTCTTCAGGTATTACGAGCCTGATGCGGGTCGGTTTGTGAATCAGGATCCGATTGGGTTGAGAGGTGGAGCGAATCTATATTTTCTCGCTATAAACGTACAAACATTTAGTGATGTGTTGGGACTAATAGCTGCCTATTTACCTCTTGATCACTTAGGTAGACCCACAGGAGCTTTCGCTATAGTCACAAAAGCAGATATTGGAAAAGGCTCTGATGCCAGTGTAGATCCACCTGGTTGGAAAGGAGATCAATGTCCTCATCACCAACAACGTGGTCATTTACTAGCCAAAAATCATGGAGGTAGTGGTTCAGACAAGAGAAATGTGGTCACCCTCACTGATGGTACAAACCACCCTGGTATGACTAGACACGAACGAACTATTACAAATAGTGCTAATAAAGGAAATACAGTTTTTGTAATAGTATTAGCTCTTTATGAAGGCGACAATTTAATTCCATCCAAGATAAAAATGCTTGCTTGGGACAATAAAAATGGTGTTATAGTTAATGATGAAGTAGTAAATGGATTACGCCAAAATACTAAATGCCAGTGTTAAAATATTCAAATTAACTTAACTAACAAAATTTTGAAATAGGAAAATACAACATGGATTATGACTTGAAAATATTGAATACTTCTCAAGTATTGGCTGATAAAAAATACTTGAAAGAATTTAAATTTGCAAATGGCAAATCATTTCCTTATTCTTATCAATCTTTCGCAGCACAATTTGGCTGGGGAAGGGTATTGGATAATTACTTAATTTACATCCCTCTAAATCCTAAGTTTCATGATTCGTGGCAAAATGCTCGTGAAGATATAAAATCAACATATATAAATAATATTAATGAATATATTGACTATTATCCAGATGAATTATTAGATTTAATGAAACGAATGGAACCATTTGCTAAAAGTGAGTCAGGTTATTATTTATTTTGGGATATATATAGTGAAGATTTACCTAATGAATTTAATATATACGCAACAGATTTTGTAGGAGATATATATCTACTAGGAAAAGATTTATTCGAAGTATTTTATAACTTGACCAATGACACTAAAATCTTAAAGGAATGTTTTAACAGAGCACCTTGGCCTAAAACATTCGAAGGCTTTATGTCAATTTGTTAAAAACTCGACTATTTAATAAAATCTAAAATAAGCCGTAGGTTGAGTTGAGATCTAATAAAATATCAAGGTCGTCTGAAATATGTTTTCAGACGACCTTTTCCTCTATGTATCACCCCTCACCTGCTTCGACTACAACGGAAACGGCCAACTCATCGCCCAGCACCAATGGAAGGTGCCGTCCAAAGAAGAAAACGCACAAAACGGTTTGCCCGACACCGACTGGCGCGATGCGCAGTACGATATGCTGTACCTGCCCGTTACC
>JUNU01000446.1 GCA_001067655.1 Neisseria lactamica | reverse complement strand
CAACCACTGGTACCCTAGTGTTGCACTTGAAATCCGAATCCAAGGTCGTCTGAACGGCAGAGGCTCCGGTCGGTGCAGAAGCAGGTTTTTGTTCTTTGCTTTCCTGTCTGCCACAGGCGGCCAATGCGGATAAAACGGCAAGCGACAGGAGTAGTCGGGTGTTGCGGTGGTTCATGGCGTGTTCCTTTTTGTAGTGGATATTATTATGAGTAAGCACCGTTTCCGTTGATTGCCGTGATGAATGGCGGGCGAAAATAAGGAATGGCATTCCGCTTTGTTTGCGTCCGTTTGATATGTCCGGCTTTTTTGTCCGCGAAGTATAAACAGCGGGCGTGGTTTGCCCTTTGCGGTAAATCAATATTGGATTTTTAATAGAGATAGGCAATATATGTGATAGCTTCTGCATTTTCATGCGGTTTTCATGTTGAATAGGCCTCTATCGCTTGCACTGCCAAGCCGATTGGTTTAAATTAAACGACAATTTACCGTTGGAAGACATACAATGAAAATCACCGTCATCGGCGCAGGTTCTTGGGGTACAGCCCTTGCCCTGCACTTTGCCCGCCACGGCAACGAAGTCGCTCTTTGGACACGCAATCCTGAACAAGTCCGTACATTGCAGGCAGAACGTGAAAACAAACGCGGCCTGCCCGGTTTCCCTTTCCCTGAATCTTTAACCGTTTACGCCGATTTGGGTGATGCGCTCAAAGACAGCGGGCTCATCCTTGTTGTAACTTCTGTCGCGGGCTTGAGAAGCAGCGCGGAACTCCTCAAACAGTACAATGCCGACCATATTCCCGTCCTTGCTGCCTGCAAAGGCTTTGAACAAGATACAGGGCTGTTGACCTTCCAAGTATTGAAAGAAGTATTGCCTGAGAACAAAAAAATCGGCGTGCTGTCAGGTCCGAGTTTTGCTCAAGAACTCGCCAAACAACTGCCTTGCGCCGTGGTCATTGCTTCAGAAAATCAGGAGTGGATTGAGGAGTTGGTGCCACAACTCAACACCAACGTAATGCGCCTTTACGGCAGCACGGACGTTATCGGCGTGGCTGTCGGCGGTGCCGTCAAAAACGTTATGGCAATCGCTACCGGACTTTCCGACGGTCTCGAATACGGACTCAATGCGCGTGCGGCGCTGGTGACGCGCGGTCTCGCCGAGATTACCCGTCTTGCTATGGCTATGGGGGCGCAGTCCAAAACCATGATGGGGCTTGCCGGCATTGGCGACCTTATCCTGACCTGTACCGGCGCACTTTCGCGCAACCGTCGTGTCGGCTTAGGTTTGGCAGAAGGTAAAGAACTACATCAAGTGTTGGTGGAAATCGGCCATGTTTCCGAGGGCGTCAGCACCATCGAAGAAGTGTTTAACACCGCTGTGAAATACCAAATCGACATGCCCATCACCCAAACTCTGCTGCAACTCATCCGCAAGGAAATGACCCCGCAGCAAGTTGCAGAAAGACTCATGGAGCGCAGCGCGCGCTTTGAGTAAGACCGAACGGCAAAGGTCGTCTGAAAACATCAAGCCAAAAAGTTTCAGACGACCTCAACATTCGGCAGCGATTGACATCCCTGCATCATCATCCTAATATCCTGACCGCCTGCTACATTGCGGCAATACGGAAGCCTATACATGAATCAATCACTCGACACCTTGGAAGTCAGCGTTTACCAGCTGGCCCAAAAATTTGAAACCCTTGTTGGTGAAAACCGCCGCCTTAACGAAGAAATCGACCGCCTCAAGCTCGAGCATGAACAACAAAAGCGCGAACACGAAGCTGCCGTTGACGAATTGAGCGAAGCGCTGCTCGTGCAAGTCGGCAAACTCAAAGAAGACCTACAAGGCAAAATCGACAACCTTACCGCCGAAAAAGAACAATACCGCAGCGCATTAGAGCAGACTGCAGAAAAAATCCGCCGTCTCATTTCCCGCCTGCCGCAAGAAACACAATCATAAGGACACGCCATGAGTATCGAACAAGTCAGCCTCGACATCATGAATGTCAATTTCACCATCAACACGCCGAGCGAAGAAAAAGATACCCTGCTCCAAGCCGTTGATATGCTCAACAAAAAAAGTGCCGCCATCAAAGAGAGCGGACGCATTGTCGGCAGCGATAAAATCGCCATTATGACCGCACTCAACGTTGTCCACGACCTCCTTAAAATCACACTCAAAGACGATTTGGCAATAGGTGAATTTGAGCGTAAAATAACCGACATGAACAACGCTTGCCAAAAAGCTTTGGCGCGGTTGGAACAAAACTGATTTTTCTTTTTCCCTGCGGTGTCCGCGAAGGCATATATTCCTTTGAACCAATAAGTTCGCTTAAGGTTGCCGGGAGTTGCAGTGGGCGCGAGTGTCTATCCTTAGATGCACCCGAAGCTGCCCGAGGTGACCGCCTTGTCAACAAGGTTCAAGCGGATTCAGCCAAAACGGCTCTCGCGGGGATTCCCATATCAAGCCATGCCCGATTGCGGCATGGCTTTCATTTATCATCGGCTCCGACGTCGTCTGAAAACCAAGTATAAAATTGAAAAATACATCCCGATATTTTGAATCATCAGTAATGTTTTCCAGCTTAAAAACAACATCTCCCTATGCATAAAACCGCCATCATAGAAAAAACACTTTCGGACGACCCCAATCCGATTGACAAAAGCCAATCCCATCTTTAAAATTCACAACTTTCTATATCTATCTGGATTTCCACTATGAAAACCTTTTCAGCGAAACCCCACGAGGTGAAGCGCGAATGGTTCGTTATCGACGCCCAAGACAAAGTTTTGGGTCGCGTTGCAGCCGAAGTCGCACACCGTCTGCGTGGCAAGCACAAACCTGAATACACCCCCCACGTTGACACCGGCGACTACATCATCGTCATCAACGCGGACAAACTGCGTGTAACCGGTGCCAAATTCGAAGACAAAAAATACTTCCGTCACTCCGGTTTCCCCGGCGGTATCTACGAGCGTACTTTCCGCGAAATGCAAGAGCAATTCCCGGGCCGCGCTTTGGAACAAGCTGTAAAAGGCATGTTGCCTAAAGGTCCGTTGGGTTACGCAATGATCAAAAAACTGAAAGTGTACGCTGGTGCAGAACACGCCCATGCCGCACAACAACCCAAAGTTTTGGAATTGAAATAAGGACACGACATGAACGGTAAATACTACTACGGCACAGGCCGCCGCAAAAGTTCAGTGGCTCGTGTATTCCTGACTAAAGGTACCGGCCAAATCATCGTAAACGGTCGTCCCGTTGACGAATTCTTCGCACGCGAAACCAGCCGCATGGTTGTTCGCCAACCTTTGGTTCTGACTGAAAACGCTGAAGCGTTCGACATCAAAGTGAACGTTATCGGCGGAGGTGAAACCGGTCAATCCGGCGCGATCCGTCACGGCATTACCCGCGCCCTGATCGACTTCGACGCTGCGCTGAAACCTGCCTTGTCTCAAGCCGGTTTCGTGACTCGCGATGCCCGTGAAGTTGAACGTAAAAAACCAGGTCTGCGCAAAGCACGCCGCGCAAAACAATTCTCCAAACGTTAATTCGTTTTTGGAATCTCAAAAAGCCCTGCAATGCAGGGCTTTTTTTATTTGTTGCATCTCTTGGATTACCTATGCATTTTTGAGACTAGTTGAGAGAGGACGGACGACTGAGAGATAGTATAGTGGATTAACTTTAAACCAGTACGGCGTTGCCTCGCCTTAGCTCA
>JUNU01000445.1 GCA_001067655.1 Neisseria lactamica | reverse complement strand
CAAACCACTGATACACTAGTGTTGCACTTGAAATCCGAATCCAAAGACCTTTTATCTCCCGCGTTAATCTTTACATGTTTTCAAACCACCTTTAGCCGAATTGACTTGAGAAGAAGTGTAAAGGGGTTATAATCAGTTAACAGATGAATAATCTGTTATTTCACCCACATGGACATCAAGGAGAAGGTAATGAGAAAGCATGATTTTGAATCCCGCAAAGAAGCTTTGTTGAAAGACATCCAAGACGTGATGAGCGATGTTGAAGAGCTGTACAGCAAAGGCGTAGAAGTCGGCTCGGAAGAAGGCAAAAAAGCCAAAGCCAAATTGCAGGAGAAACTTGAAGCTGCTAAGGATCGTTTGCATGACTTCCAAGAAGAAGCCGGTGACCGAATCAAATACCACGCTGACCGCGCGCGCGAAAAATACGACGAATTTGAAGAATTGGCAGAAGAGCGTTTCAAAGAAGGTAAAAAACGCTTTGCCGAGTTTGGAGAAGAAGCGGGCGACCGCATCAAACGCGGCGCACGCCAAGCCGATGCAGCCGTACACGACAAACCTTATTACGCAATGGGCTTTGCCGCACTGGCGGGCTTGGTCGTCGGCGTATTGCTGAACCGCCGATAATCGGTCAAACATGAATGCCGTCCGGACACGATTTCCCGAAATCTTGTTCCGGCGGCGTTTGCTTATTCGGGTCGGCAAAGGTTTCAGACGACCCCAAAGCCTTCGGATTGTCCGTTTCGGAACAATCAGGGAAATCGGAATATGGGTATCAGACAAAATATTGAACATGCGAAAACGCTGCTGAATCAAGGTATTGATTTGCTTTTGCTGCGGTTGCAGATTTTGAATCTGGATTTGGCGGAGCAGGCGGAAAACGTGTTCCGCATCATCATATGGTTGGTCGTATCGGGCATATTGCTGCTGATTGTATTCATCAGCCTGCTTTTCGGACTAAACCGCGTGTTGTCGGATACCGCGGCAATATGGGTATTTTTCGGGACTGCTGCCGTCTGCCTGATCGTCATTGCGGTCCTGTTCGGCAAAGTGTCGAAAGGCTGGCGCAGCCAAAACAACCAAATCGCGGCAACCTTGCAGGACATCCGGGCAGACATCGCCTGCCTGCGCGGTCAAGATATGCAGGAAGGAGGGGACGATGAATAAAACGGAACGCGATGAAGCACGCGAACTGCTGCAACTGGAAGCCAAACTCGTCCGCCTGAGGATTGAGGCATCGTATTTGAAACAGCGCAAATTGAAGGAACAGGAAGAGCGCAAGTCGGACACGCTGATGAAGCTGCTGGATTTGGGCAACGAGCTGACGCAGACAAGCCTGCTGTATAAAACGGCAGGACTCGCCATTCCGCGCAAATACCGCTTCGGCGCACTGCTGGCAGCGTTTGCGTTGAAGGCTGCGATGAAGTAGATGGGATTAGAAAGAAGGTCGTCTGAAAGTTGGGTTTCAGACGACCTTTTTGTATTTATGGGGTTCGTGGGCGAAGCCCACGCTACGGTGGGTTTCAGACGATTTTTGGTTGTCGGTGTAGGTTGGGATAACCGTATCCGACGGGATATTTGTCTGCCGTCATTCCCGCACAGGCGGGAATCCACTTTTGAATTTTGGCAACTATTTTTGAATATCTGTTTCTTAGGGTTTCCGATGGATTCCCGCCTGCGCGGGAATGACGGCTGCTGGAGGTAATTATGGATTGGATTGGTAAAGTTTGCGTTGAAAGTTGCCGAAGTGAGTGAGGTCGTGGAGAGGTCGTCTGAAAAACTAGGTTTGTGTTTCAGACGACCTTTTTGTATTTTTGGAATTCGTGGGCGAAGCTCACGCTACGGCTACCATACGATCACTATGATTTATTTAACCAAATATTCAGTCTTATCAAACAACAAGATAATGTTAATTGGGTCTTGTTTGGATAGAGATATAGATTGATAGTTATTTAATATTGTTTTTTGTATAGATTCCAAATAATCATCTAATTTATCAGGAAATAAACTTGCTATATCTTCGATTTCCGTGCCTTGGTGAATAATATCTGAGTATATGGATTCAATAGGAATCAATTTTAAAAGTTCAATACTCTTTGGTCCAAACATTAAATATTCTATATCGTCAATATTTGCTTTCTTTTGCAATAGAGATGTTACTCCCCCTAGGAGCAAGGTATTAAGCAAGAATTTAAACTGATCTAGATTGCTTGCATCTATTGAGATTTTCATAGTCGTCTTTCTCTTCGTTTAAATGTCAAAGCACATATTATCAATATTACTATGAATGACCTTATCTTTGCTTTGGTTTGCCATCAAAAAAACAAACCGGTTTTCGTATGTTCAAAATAATATAGTGGATTAAATTTAAATCAGGACAAGGCGACGAAGCCGCAAACAGTACAGATAGTACGGCAAGGCGAGGCAACGCCGTACTGGTTTAAAGTTAGTCCACTATACAATGAACAATCTCCAAAACCATCATAACCAGGAAGGTAGCGTGGGCTTTGTCCACGAATAATGATTGCTTGAAACATAAAAAGGTCGTCTGAAACTGTATTTTTCAGTTTCAGACGACCTTTGGTTTCAGAAAAGCATAGTGTGATACGGTATCGCTATACTTTAAACTTCAAGCTTTAACGCCAGTAGCGCCACCAAGGCATGTCGTTTGGCTGCCATTGGTGTTGCAGGAACGGGCTTTGCGGGAAGTTGGTTTCCAAGACGCGGCGGGTATCGGCGGCGAGTTGGGGTTTGTCCAGTTTTTTGTAAGCCAGCTCCATCATGGCGAGCGATTCTTCAACGTAGCGGGTATTTTGGTAACGCTCGACGATTTTTTGGGCGCGGTTGACTGCGGCGAGGTAGGCGCCGCGTTTCATGTAGTAGCGGGCAACGGAGATTTCGTTACCGCCCAATGCGTCCACCAGTTTCGCCATGCGCTCGGTTGCGTCGGCGGCATATTTGCTCTCCGGATAGCGTTGTACCAATTCGGCAAATGCTTGGTATGCGCTGCGGTTGGCTTTAGGGTCGCGGTCGGACCAGTCTTGGGAGGCGAGTTTGTTGAGAAAGGATTGGTCTTCGTTGAACAGAACCAAGCCTTTGAGGTAAAGCGCGTAATCCATATTCGGATGTTGCGGGTGATGGCGCTGGAAGCGGTCGATGGCGGCGAGGGCTTTTTCAGGCTCGTCGTCTTTGTAATAGGCGTATGCGGTGTCCAGCTGCGCCTGTTGCGCGTAGCGGCCGTTGGGGAAGCGGGATTCTAAAATTTCGTATAACTTGATGGCTCGCGTATAATTGCTGCTGTTCAACTCGTCATGCGCTTCGGCATAGAGTTTTTCCACGTTCCAATCTTGTGTGATTTGCGCGTCTTTATCGACCGTACCTTTATTGCTTGCACAGGCACCGAGTGCCAGACTTAACGAAACTACTAAAAGAATTTTTTTCATGCAGAATACTTCCTTTGATAATGAAGCCGATTATAGCGACGATTTAGACTTTACGTCAGCCCCCGAAGCAGAAAGTTGTGTTAATTTGACTGTTCCGCTGGAGCTTGCGGGCGGGCGGCTGGATGCTGTGTTGGCAAAGCTTATGCCTGATTATTCGCGCAGCCGCCTGACATCGTGGATTAAAGAAGGCGCGGTTATTGTAAACGATAAGCCTGCCCAACCCAAAGACAAAATGATAGGCGGAGAATCCGTCAGCGTAACGGTACGTCCGAGCGAAGAGAATCTCACGTTCAAACCTGAGGCGATGGATTTGGATATTGTGTACGAAGACGATACCGTCATTGTTGTTAACAAACCCGCCGGACTGGTCGTCCATCCTGCCGCAGGCAACTGGACGGGGACGCTGCTCAACGGACTGCTGGCGCATTGTCCCGAATTGAGCCAGATTCCGCGCGCGGGCATCGTCCACAGGCTAGACAAAGAAACCAGCGGCCTGATGGTGGTCGCCAAAACACTGCCCGCACAAAATTCCCTCGTGCAACAGCTTCAAGAACGTACGGTCAAACGCATTTACCGCGCCGTCGCCAACGGCATCGTTCCCTTTGACGGAAAAATCGAAACCCAAATCGGACGCGATCCGCACAACCGCCTGAAAATGGCGGTCGTCAAATTCGGCGGCAAACCTGCCGTTACCCACGTCAAAGTGTTGGAACGCTATCTCGCCCACAGTTACATCGAATGCTCGCTCGAAACAGGCAGGACGCACCAAATCCGCGTCCATATGCGCGAAGCCAACCACCCGCTTGCCGCCGACCCTGTTTACGGCAACCTGCGTCATCCGTGCAGCGAACCGGTGAAAGAAGCCGTCAAAAGTCTAGGCGCGCGTCAGGCGTTGCATGCCTACCGCTTAAGTTTCGTCCATCCGAAAACCGGTGAAACCGTCTCTTTTGAAGCCCCGATTCCTGACGATATGTATCACCTGCTCTCCGTCCTGCGCCTCGAAGCAGGCTTGGATTCGTCTTTGAGCAACGAAGAAGAATGGCAGGACAAACTCGGCACGGATGACGATGATGATTGGAACGAAGACGACTACGACGTCGAAGTGGTTTATGTGAGGGATTAAGATGTCTTCTTCAGATTTGGTAAATCTTGCACAAATGGACGGCGAAATGCAGTGGCTGGCGGGTTACGGCAATTTGACATCTGAAAAAACATATCGACTTCCCACTAAAGCTGCCATCGTTTACATGATTGCGCTGCCCGTATGGTTGGGTACGCGGAACATGGAAGATATGGAGATTCTGAACATAGGCTCCGGTGTCTTCATGCTGTCATATCTTTTGATAATGATTTTGTCCTTCCCGTATGTGTCTCTATCATCCAAAAAAAGAGCATTGGAAAAATTACAGGATAAGTTTTGGCGATACGACCCTGTCAAACGAGTCCTGACGCATTGGGAAGGCAGCGAAATCGTTATGGAATATCCTCTTTCTGAAAATGACCACTTATCGGCAATCAGATGGAGAGGCGATCTCTATGGAGAATTTTTTACGCTGGAATATCGCCGTCCATATCCCGCGCCATACGTTCGAATTTTGACTTTTATTCATAGCAAACCGTCAGACAAAGAAGATTTCGCGGCTGCCGCACAAAATATTGCCAAGCAGATGAATCTGCCCTTGGATGAAAACGGTTTGTACAACTAGTCTGATCAGACTTTTCATACCAATATCGCATTCAATATATCGAGAAGTCGATTTAAAACGAGTAGCTTAGGAGATGATGAGTCATAAGGAGCAAGTTTGGCGAGATGCTTTTAGATTAGACGATTTATCTGAAATTGACGGGAATTTTTTATTGGCAATTGCTGCTGCAAAAAAAGAATTTGATGGTTATTCTCAAGGTAAATGGGATCTGAAAAACTATATTATTTGGTTAAGAATTTCCGAAAATAGAGAATTTGTTAGTATCAGTTTTATTCCAAAAACAGATGAAATGGTAGGCGGGATATTTTTTGAAATTCCTTATAGAGGACTATATAAATATGGTCGGGGTTATCAATTTTATTACCGACTGGAAGATACGGAATTATTGGAAGTAGTGGGGATGCGTTAGTACGTAACTTTATTATTTTTGATGACCTTGATTACTTTCTAAGGCAGATGGGAATTTGGCAATACGGTTGATAAAGCTTACTTGCCATACTGAATGGTCAATTTAAGATAGAGGATTTAGGTGCCGATATGAGTTATCAGGAAAAAGTTTGGAGAGATGCTTTTAAATCTGATTATTTATTTGAATTAGATGGAAGCTTGTTATTGGCAATGGCTGCGGCTAAAAAAGAATTTGATCGTTATTTGCAGAATCAATCGGATTTGAGGAACTATACTATTTGGTTCAATATTTCCGAGAATAAAGAATTTGCCTGTATCAGCTTTCTGCCCAATCAAGGAGAAGATAAGCATGGTCGGGGTTATGACCTTTATTACCGATTGGAAAACACAGAATTATTGGAAGTCGTAGAGATGCGTTAATACGAAGCCGATAGACGCATTCCTTTCAAACCTTTCCTTACTCAGATAAAAACATGAAAACCATCACAGAAACCTTAAACCTCGCCCCGCAAGGCAAAAATTTCCTGACAGCCGATTGGCCTGCGCCCGCCAACGTGAAAACCCTGATTACCACACGCAACGGCGGCGTGAGCCAAGGCGTGTATCAAAGTTTGAACCTCGGTTCGCACGTCGGCGATGATCCCGATGCCGTGCGCTGCAACCGTGAAATTGTGCAGGAACAGGTCGGGCTGCCCGTCGCCTACCTCAATCAAATCCACAGCACCATCGTTGTCAACGCTACTGGCGCATTGGGCAACGCGCCCGACGCAGACGCTTCGGTGGACAACACAGGCAAAGCCGCCTGCGCCGCGATGACTGCCGACTGCCTGCCTGTCTTGTTCTGCGATAAAGCCGGTACGGTCGTCGCTGCCGCACACGCGGGCTGGCGCGGTTTGGCGGGCGGCGTGCTGCAAAACACCATAGCCGCAATGAATGTCGCGCCCGTCGAAATCATGGCATATCTCGGCCCTGCCATCGGCGCGGACGCATTTGAAGTCGGACAGGACGTGTTCGACGCATTTTGTACGCCCATGCCCGAAGCGGCGGACGCATTCGAAGATATCGGCGGCGGTAAATATCTTGCCGACATCTACGCACTGGCACGTTTGGTTCTGCGCCGCGAAGGGGTGGACATGATCTACGGCGGCACACACTGCACCGTCCTAGAGCGCGACACTTTCTTCTCTTACCGCCGCGACGGACAAACCGGCCGCATGGTCAGCCTGATTTGGTTGGCGGAATAATGCGCGGTAAACCGTGTATCCGATATTTGACTGAAAAAAGTCGTTGTTAAGCGTATCGGTTCCAATATCGTTAAGGTCGTCTGAAAATATCGGTTTCCTCAATTTCAGGAACGGTTTTCAGACGACCTTTGTTCGTTGTATCCTTTAGATACAGTGGATTAACTTTATAGTGGATTAAAATAAAAATGAGACAAGGTGGCAACGCCCGCCGTGTACGGGTAGTACATAAGGGCGTTGGCAACACCGTATCATTGCAATTTTAATCCACTATAAATCAGGACAAGGCGACGAAGCCGCAGACAGTACAGATAGTACGGAACCGAT
>JUNU01000052.1 GCA_001067655.1 Neisseria lactamica | reverse complement strand
TGTCTGCGGCTTCGTCGCCTTGTCCTGATTTAAAGTTAATCCACTATAAAAGAACTGTTTGATGTTTGGATGGGGTTGTAGGAAAAGGTCGTCTGAAAAACATTTTTCAGACGACCTTTTTGTGTCATGCGGATGAAAACGGCTTTAGCTGTTTTTCAATCCCAAAACGTCCTGCATATCGTACAAACCTGTTTTGCCGTTGACCCAAACTGCGGCGCGGACGGCGCCGGCGGCGAAGGTCATGCGGCTGCTGGCTTTGTGGGTGATTTCGACGCGTTCGCCGTCGGTGGCGAAGAGGGCGGTGTGGTCGCCGACGATGTCGCCTGCGCGGACGGTGGCAAAGCCGATGGTGGATGGATCGCGCGGGCCGGTGTGGCCTTCGCGGCCGTAAACGGCGCATTGTTTGAGGTCGCGGCCGAGTGCGTCGGCGATGACTTCGCCCATGCGCAGGGCGGTGCCGCTGGGGGCGTCGACTTTGTGGCGGTGGTGACCTTCGATGATTTCGATGTCGTAGCCTTCGTTGAGGACGCGTGCGACGGTGTCGAGAATGTGGAAGGTGAGGTTGACGCCGACGCTGAAGTTGGCGGCGAAGACGACGCCTGTTTTTTCGCCGGCGGCTCGGATGGCGGATTTGCCTGCGTCGTCGAAACCGGTGGTGCCGATGATGATGTTGACGCCTTTTTCAACGCATTTTTGCAGGTGTTTCAGGGTCGGCTCGGGGCGGGTAAAGTCGATGAGTACGTCGCTTTGGGCGAGGACGGCGTCAACGTCGTCTGAAATGGCGATGCCGGTTTTGATGCCGGAGGCGAAACCTGCGTCCAAGCCTAAGACTTCGGAGCCGGAGTGTTCGAGTGCGCCGGAGAGGACGGTGTCGGGATGGTTGTTGACGGCTTCAACCAGTACGCGCCCCATGCGGCCGTTGACGCCGGCGATGGCGATTTTTAATGCGCTCATGCGTTTTCCTTGTGATTATTGTGCGGTTTGGGCTGCTCTTTGTTCGGCTTGGAGGGTTTCTATGGATTTTTGGATGGCGTCGCCTTCTGCGCGGACAAGGACGTCGTTTTCAAAATAAACGGTGAGGTTGCTGCGGTCTTTGATGATGCCGTTGCGGCTGGTATTGAAGGTGTAGTCCCAGCGGTCGGCGTGGAATGCGTCGCGCAGCAGCGGGGTGCCGAGCAGGAGTTGGACTTGGTCGCGGCTCATGCCTGCTTGGAGGGAGACGACGGCGCGGGGATCAAGTTCGTTGCCTTGGATGACTTTGAGTTTGTAAGAGGGGAACAGGGAAACGCGTTCGGCGCTGCATGCGGAAAGTCCGATGAGGGCGGCGAGGGCAAGACAGAGGGTTTTGTTCACAGATATGCCTTTCTGTTCGAATTCGGGTGGAAGGGTATCATTGCTTGAATATTTCGAAAAAGCAAACGATAATCATCTCTTTGATTATAATTTCAGCCAACTATTGTTTGTATGCAAACAGGACTTGTGGTTTTATTGCAAACCGCTATGGTGTAATGGGCTGAAATTGCGTATTATAACGTCTATTACTTTACAGGGATATTGAATATTATGGAAAAATTCAGCAATATTGCGCAATTGAAAGACAGCGGTTTGAAGGTTACCGGTCCACGTTTGAAAATCTTGGATTTGTTCGAGTCTCATGCTGAAGAGCATTTGAGTGCCGAAGATGTGTACCGTATTTTGCTGGAAGAGGGTGTAGAAATCGGCGTAGCGACGATTTACCGCGTGTTGACCCAATTCGAGCAGGCAGGCATTTTGCAGCGCCACCATTTTGAAACCGGCAAGGCGGTTTACGAATTGGACAAAGGCGACCACCACGACCATATCGTCTGCGTAAAATGTGGCGAGGTAACGGAATTCCACAATCCCGAAATCGAAGCCTTGCAAGACAAAATCGCGGAAGAAAACGGCTACCGCATCGTTGACCATGCGCTTTATATGTACGGCGTGTGCGGCGAATGCCAAGCGAAGAGCAAACGCTGATTCCCGTTTTAAAAGATGTTTGATGTTCAGACGACCTTGGATGAGAATTTGGGGTCGTCTGAAATTTTTTGCGGAACATGAACATCATGCCGTTGCAAATCAGAATAATATAGTGGATTAACTTTAAATCAGGACAAGGCGGCGAAGCCGCAGACAGTACAGATAGTACGGAACCGATTCACTTGGTGC
>JUNU01000444.1 GCA_001067655.1 Neisseria lactamica | reverse complement strand
GGCCTGGCGCTGTTTGCTGCCGGCGGTCTGAATAATGGTGGCGTCAATGACGGCAGCGGATGCTTTCTCTACTTTTAGGTTTTTTTCGGTCAGTTGGCAGTTAATCAGTTTTAGCAATTCGGACAGGGTATCGTCTTGCGCCAGCCAGTTTCGGTAGCGGCATAAGGTGCTGTAATCGGGGATGCTCAGTTCGTCAAAACGGCAA
>JUNU01000443.1 GCA_001067655.1 Neisseria lactamica | reverse complement strand
TTTGAGCTAAGGCGAGGCAACGCCGTACTGGTTTAAAGTTAATCCACTATAACAACCCATAATCAAATGAAAAGATAGAAAATATGCAACTTTTTCCAGCACTAGCACAACGTTATTCCGAAGAACACCAGTCCGCAGGCGAAGCACAGCGTTTGGCGCAGGAAATCGCCTTTGCGCCGATTGTGTTCCAAGTATCCCGCCTGATGGTGAAATTCGGCATTTTGGATTTGCTGAATGACCATTCAGACGGCCTTACTCAAGCCGAAATCGCCGAGAAAGCGCAAATCAGCGGTTACACCGCGCAAGTGCTGCTTGAAGCCTCGCTCTCCATCGGCACGGTGCATACCCGCGACAACCGCTATTTCATCAGCAAAGCGGGCTGGTTTTTACTGAAAGACAAAATGGCGCGCGTGAACATGGATTTCACGCAGGAAATCTGTTACCAAGGTATGTTCGACTTGGAAAAAACCCTGCAAACGGGCAAACCCGAAGGGCTGAAAGTTTTCGGTAGCTGGCCGACGATTTACGAAGGCTTGTCGTCGCTACCGAGCGTCGCGCAGGAAAAATGGTTTGCCTTCGACCACTATTATTCCGACAATTCCTTTGCCGAAGCCTTGAAAACCGTGTTCGCCAAACCGGTTAAAAAGCTGCTCGACGTCGGCGGCAACACCGGCCGCTGGGCGGAACAATGCGTCGGCTACAACGCCGAAGTCGAAGTGACCATCATGGATTTGCCGCAACAAATCGCCCTGATGCGCGAAGCGACCAAAGGCAAAACCGGTGCGGAACGCATCCATGCCCACCCTGCCAACCTGCTCGACCCCGAAGTCCCCTTCCCGACAGGTTTCAACGCGATTTGGATGAGCCAGTTTTTAGACTGTTTCAGCGAAGAACAAGTTACCGGCATCCTGCGCCGCGCCGCCGCTTCCATGGGCAGCCACACCAGCCTCTACATCATGGAACCCTGCTGGGACAGGCAGCAATACGAAACTGCCGCCTACTGCCTAACCATGACCAGCCTGTATTTCACCGCCATGGCCAACGGCAACAGCAAAATCTTCCATTCCGAAGACCTGATACGCTGCGTTGAAAACGCCGGATTGAAAGTGGCGGAAATTTCAGACGGCATCGGACGCGGGCACAGCATCTTGCGTTGCGAGAAGGTCGTCTGAAAAACGGTATCCCCATGAAAACCCTAGTGTTAATCCCCCACTACAACCACCCCGCCGCCATCGCCCGCGTCGCACAGACCATGCACGGCTTCGGTTTGGACGTATTGATTGTGGACGACGGTTCGCGCGAAGAATGCAAACCCGTATTGCAGGCATTGGTTTCAGACGGCATCCACGTCCTTTTCCGTCCCATCAACGGCGGCAAAGGCGCGGCGGTCAAAACCGGTTTGAAATACGCCGAAGAACACGGTTACAGCCATGTTTTGCAGGTCGATGCCGACGGGCAGCACCATCTGGACGACACGCCCAAACTCTTGGCGGCGGCGGAACAAAACCCCGAAGCCGTCGTCTGCGGCTGGCCGCAATACGGCGGCGACGCACCCAAAGCGCGGCTGTACGGACGCAAAATTACCGACTTCTGGAACATGTTGCACACTTGGTCTTGCGACATCAAAGACGGCATGTGCGGCTTCCGCCTCTACCCGCTCGCCCCCGCGCTTTCGGTCGTTCGCGAAGAAACCGTGGGCGACCGCATGGATTTCGACACGGAAATCCTCATCCGCCTGTACTGGCGCGGCGTCAAGCCGGTTTGGATTAAAACGCCCGTGCAATACGCCGCCGACGGCGTGTCCCACTTCAACGCCTTCGCCGACAACGTGCGCATCAGCAAAATGCACACGCGGCTGTTTTTAGGAATGTTGCGGCGGCGTGTGGACGCTCTATTCGGGAAAGGTCGTCTGAAACCATGACCGACAACACGCAAAACCATTGGGCGGCGCAGCCCGAACGCGGCAGCCGCCTGTTTCTCGCCCTGACCACGCTGATGGTGCGTTATCTGCCCGCCTTCCTGATGAGGCCGTGCATCTGGTTTGTGGTGCTGTATTTCTACGCCACCGCGCCCAAGCCGCGCCGCCATATCCTTCGGTATCAAACCCGTCTTCAGACGGCCTATCCCGATACCGTTTTGCCGAAACGCAGCGTATTCAAACAATTTATCGCGTTCGGCGAGGCAATATGCGACCGTTTTGCCGTGTGGCAGCGCAAAATCCGTTATGAGGATTTGGTACTCGAAGACCCGGACGGCGTTTATGTGCAAATCAGCGATTCGGTACGCGGGCAGATTTTCGCCTGCTCGCACTTGGGCAACACCGAAGTCTGCCGCGCGCTGGTGTCGCACCATAAAGGCTTCAGGCTTAATGTGTTGGTACACAGCAAACACGCGCAGGTGTTCAACGAAGCCTTGCAAAAAGCGGGTGCGGAACATATCCGCCTGATTCAGGTCACGGATTTGGATCCCACCCTGATGATGGAGCTGAACCGCCGCATCGAAGACGGCGAATGGATAGCCATTGCCGCCGACCGCGTACCCGTGCGCGGCGAAAAAACCGCCGATATCCATTTCCTAGGTCATACCGCCCCTATGCCGCAAGGCGCATGGCTTTTGGCCGCGCTCTTGAAAACGCAGGTGAACACGCTGTTTTGCGTCAAGCAAAACGGCCGCTACCATTTGAAACTGCGCCGCTTCACCGACACCTCCGACTGGAAACGCGGCAACCGCGAAGCCGCCGTTACCACCGCCATGCAGGGCTTCGCCGATATTCTGGCGCAAGAATGCGCGCAAAATCCGCTGCAATGGTTTAATTTTTATGATTTTTGGAACGAGGAAGAAGAAAAGGTCGTCTGAATCCTGAACCGCCCCTAAATCTCGGGCATTCAATAAGAGCCTATTCAGGCGCTCCGTGTAGGCCGGGTTCTGCGAACAACGCGGTTATTCTCTACACAGCTCAAATTCAGACGACCTTTGTATTTAAACAGGCGGTTTACGCCTTGCCCGTGCTGCCGAATCCGCCTTCGCCGCGTTCGCTGGCGGCAAATTCGTCCACGACTTTAAACGAGGCTTGGATGACGGGAACGATGACCATTTGCGCGATGCGTTCCATCGGCTCGATGGTGAACGCTTCTTTGCCCCTGTTCCACACGGAGACTTTGAGTTCGCCCTGATAGTCCGAATCGATCAGTCCGACCAAGTTGCCCAAGACGATGCCGTGTTTGTGTCCCAGACCGGAACGCGGCAGCAAAACGGCGGCGTAGTCGGGATTGGCAAGGTGCACCGCTAGGCCGGTCGGAACGAGATAGGTATTGCCCGGTTGCAGGGTAACGGCTTCGTCCAAACAGGCGCGCAGGTCCAGTCCGGCAGAACCCGGCGTGGCGTAGGCGGGCAGTTTGTCCGCCATTTTCGGATTGAGGATTTTCAGTTCGACTTCGGTTTGCATGGTTTTTCGTTTGTATCAATAAAAAAGCGCATTATAACAGCAGCGCTTGAGGCCGTCTGAACAATGGGGGTATGATGGGTCGGGGCGCATTTCCCGCTGGCCCGATATCGGAAAACGGAGGATAAAAATGGATTTGCATAATATCCGCGCAGATTACAGCAAGCGCGAACTGTCGGAATCGGAATGCCATGCCGACCCGATTGTCCAGTTCGAGCAATGGCTGAACGAGGCGATTCATTCGCAAGTCAACGAGCCGACCGCCGTCAACGTGGCTTCCGTGGGCGAAGACGGCAGGCCGAACAGCCGCGTGGTGCTGCTGAAAGAAGTCAATCCGCAGGGATTTGTGTTTTTCAGCAATTACTTAAGCCGCAAAGGACGCTCGTTTGACGCGCATCCGTTTGCCGCCATGACGTTTTTCTGGCCGGAGCTGGAGCGGCAGGTGCGCGTTGAAGGACGCATTGAAAAACTGGATGCCGCCGCTTCGGACGAATATTTCGACAGCCGCCCCTACACCAGCCGCATCGGCGCATGGGCAAGCGCGCAAAGCGAAGTGCTGTCGAGTAAGGCGATGTTGGTTGCCAAAGCGGCGGCAGTGGGCGCGAAACACCCACTGCACGTCCCGCGCCCGCCGCATTGGGGCGGCTATCTCGTCATCCCCGACCGCATCGAATTCTGGCAGGGCCGCCCCAGCCGCCTGCACGACCGCATCCAATACCGTTTGGTTGACGGCAACTGGATACGCGAGCGGCTGTCGCCTTAAACTTTCCACAGCTTCAAGCCGATAGGGTAAAATCCCAACTCCAGCAAAAGGTCGTCTGAAATATAAAAAACGTTTTAACAAAACTCGTTTCATTCGTTTTCAGGCGGCCTTTTATCCGTAACTTATTCCTGCCGCCACCGCCGCAGAAGAACCGTTCCGATCATCAGGAAACGCGTTAGGAGAACCCCATGTCCAAGCAACCCACCAGCAAACGCCAATGGCGAGACGGCGCAGCCCCGTCTGCCAAGAAAACCGCCAAACCTTTCAAAAACAAAGCCCGTCCCAAAGACGAAACGCGCAAAGCCGCTTCACAACCTTACGGACAAAAAGTTTCAGACGACCTCAAGCCGCAAAACGCCCCCAAACAGCGCGCCGCCAAAGCCAGAAAACTCGTCGTCCGCAATCCCAACCAAAAAATCATGGAACGCGCGCGCGATTTGAAAGAGCGCCGCAGCGACCTGTCGCGCATGGAGCCCGAACGCCTGCAAAAAGTGCTTGCCGCGTCCGGCGTCGGCTCGCGCCGCGAAATGGAAGAATGGATCAACAACGGCTGGGTAACTGTCAACGGCAAAACCGCGCAACTGGGCGACAAAGTCACCCCCGACGACCACGTTACCGTCAAAGGCAGCATCATCAAGCTCAAATGGGCGGACCGCCTGCCGCGCATCATCCTGTATTACAAACAAGAAGGCGAAATCGTTTCCCGCGACGACCCGCAAGGCCGCGTCAGCATTTTCGACCGTCTGCCGCAAGCCGCCAGCAGCCGCTGGGTCGCCATCGGACGCTTGGACATCAACACCAGCGGCCTGCTCATCCTGACCACCTCCGGCGAACTCGTCCAACGTTTCGCCCATCCCAGCTTCGAAGTCGAACGCGAATACGCCGTGCGCGTACTGGGCGGGCTGACCACCGAACAAATGCGCAGCCTCACCGAAGAAGGCGTGATGCTCGAAGACGGCTTGGCAAAAGTCGAACGCATCTACGAACAAGGCGGCGAAGGCGCGAACAAATGGTACAACGTCGTGATTAAAGAAGGCCGCAACCGCGAAGTGCGCCGCATATTCGAAAGCCAAGGCCTCACCGTCAGCCGCCTCGTGCGCGTCGGTTTTGGCCCCATCGGCCTGCCCAACCGCCTCAAACGCGGACAGTTCTACGAACTCAACCCCGCCGAAGTCGCCAACATCATCAAATGGGCGGACATGTTGCTGCCGGGCGAACGTCGCCGGAAGAAAAGTTAATGTAAGATAAATCGGGGCCGAGACCTTTACAAAATTGTCTCAGCCCGACAAAATCTTGCCCAAGTCATAAACATAGTGGGTTAAGTTTAGACCAGTACCGCATTGCGCCGCCTTGTCCTGATTTAAACTTAACCCACTCTTCACACATTATAGTGAATTAACAAAAATCAGGACAAGGCAACGAAGCCGCAGACAGTACAAATAGTACGGCAAGGCGAGGCAACGCCGTACTGG